>JAZRPI010000227.1:0-1889 GCA_045649165.1 Eubacteriales bacterium
TGTGTCGGTTGTCATAATACCTTCAGCGGCATCTTTTCCGCCGTTTTCCGAAAGGTCTGCAACAAGGGCAGGGATACCATTTTTGATAGGCTCAACGTTAAGGGGCTGACCGATAACACCTGTTGAAGCAACGACTATATCATTTGCTTTGATATTAAGCTCGTTTGCAATGAGTTCGCTCATTTTTTCTGCAACTTCAATGCCGTCAGCGTTACAAGTGTTGGCGTTACCGCTGTTGCAGATAACAGCCTGAGCCTTACCGTCTGCTATATGATTTTTTGTAACTGTCAAAGGCGCGCCTTTAACAAGGTTAGTTGTATATACTGCAGCAGCAGAGCATAACGTTTCGCTGTAAATCAAAGCAAGGTCTTTTTTTGTGCGGTTTTTACGAATTCCGCAGTGTACACCGCTCGCCTTAAATCCTTTTGCAGCGCAAACGCCGCCTTCTATAATCTTAATCATTATTTTTCCTCCGTAAGTTTGAGTCCTGTCGTTTCGTCAATTCCCATAAGGATATTCATATTCTGTATAGCAGAACCCGATGCACCTTTACCTAAGTTGTCAAATCTTGCAATCAGTAATATTCTATCTTCGTTGCCTTTTACCGAAATCTGCATATCGTCAAAATCAGACATGCTTGACGCTGACATAAATCCGTTTTCATCACTATCTTCATTATAACGGACAAGTGACGTATTGTAAAGGTTTTTGTATGTGTTTTTAATATCGTCTATGCTGCCGTTTATATCTTTTTTGAACAAAGGTACTGTAACTTCCATACCGCTGTAAAAATCAGCAACAATGGGGCAGAATACGGGAGCCTGTTCAAGACCGCATATTGCAACCATTTCTTTGAGATGCTTATGCTGCTGTGTCAATGCGTACTGTCTTGGGCCTTTCAAAAGGGTAGAGCGTTCTGCTGATTCATATTCAGCAATCATATTTTTTCCGCCGCCTGAGTAGCCTGTAAGAGAAAATGCAGTAAGGTTTGTTTCGGGTTTGATAATACCTGCACTAACCAAAGGCTGAACCAAAGCTACAAATCCGCTTGCGTGACAGCCGGGGTTTGCAATTCTTTTTGAATTTGCAATTTTGCTTCTGAAATCTGCAATTTCGGGGAAGCCGTAAGTCCAACCGTTTTCGGTTCTGTGAGCTGTTGATGTATCAATAATCGCTGTATTAGGATTTGTTACAAGCGGGATAGTTTCTCTTGCCGCCTGGTCAGGCAAACAGAGAAAAGCTATATCGCAAGAGTTGAGCGCTTCTTTTCTGCACTCTGTATCCTTTCTTTTTGCGTCGTCAAGGATAATAAGTTCGATATCCTTTCTTGCGCTTAGTCTGTCATATATACGAAGCCCCGTTGTACCGGCGCTGCCGTCAATAAATACCTTTGTCATTTGTTCAATACTTCTTTCACATATTTAATTTGTGCTTCAACTGAGCTGACCGACGTGCCGCCTTCGCTTATTCTTTTTTCTACACAAGTTTTAAGGTCAATCTCGTTATACAAATCTTTTTCAAAAATATCGCTGTACTTTTTGTATTCAGCAAGGGGAAGTGTTTCGAGCACCAAGTCTTTTTCTATACATTCCGCAACGATACTTCCCGAAATCTTGTACGCCTGTCTGAAAGGCATACCTTTTTTTACAAGGTAGTCTGCAAGGTCTGTTGCGTTGATAAAGCCTTTCTGTGCAGCCTTAAGCATATTATTGGGAAGCGCTTTCATTGTCTCAATCATACCCTTTGTGATGTCAAGGCACATGATAACAGTTTCAACAGAGTCAAAAACACATTCCTTGTCTTCCTGCATATCTTTGTTGTATGCAAGGGGAAGTCCTTTTAATGCTGTAAGAAGTGTTGTAAGGTCGCCGTAAACACGGCCTGTCTTA
>JAZRPI010000228.1:0-7702 GCA_045649165.1 Eubacteriales bacterium
ATATATGTTAATTTCTTGAAAGAATCGCGTGCATCAGCTAACCCCGGGGTCAAATCTGCAAGTTTTGACAAACCTTTGATAATAAACAAGCAACCGATGAAATCGGGTAATAGGTCAATTATATTAAAATTCGGCAGAAAGAAAAACAAAAAACCGGTTATTAAATATCCAAAACCCATCCTATTCGTCCTCGTTTCGCTTTAAAAATAATTTTCTTTCTTTTATAGGCATTTCTTCGTCGCCTTGTTCGCATATCCACATATAACAATTGAAAATTGTCACAAGGTTTAAGAACAACCAAACGTAACCAACTATGAACAATATAAGCCCCAATGAAAATTTACTCGTCAAAAAAACTTTCAACTGTTGTATATATTCAATTGGCAAGTTAAAGAAGAATACAAGCAAATAGTAGATAACGCCGATAGTAAGGTTTCGTTTAGCTTTTGCTTTAATTGAAAATATTTCAGTATCATCTGCGATTTTGTAAATAGCGACAAATAATAAAATATTATAAACAAAAACCAATGCTATATACGCGCTGTCATAAAGTGATGCAAAGGGAATCTTTACACCAAAAAGAGAACACAACTGAAATATAAGAGTGATTGAGCTTGCAGGAAATAATACATAAAAATATTTTTTCAGCGTATCAAAACCGCAACCGTATTCAGCTAGCTTTCTTATACCGAAATATGCAATTAAAAAACCTAACAAATCGACTGTTATGTCAAATCCCTTATAAGGAAAACTGTACATAAACAAATAGCCGATAAATACAAGCCCAAAACCCATATATTACCTCAAAAAATTATTCCTGTGTATCTTCGTTAAGGCCGCAGCATTTTTTATATTTTTTACCGCTTCCGCAAGGGCAAGGGTCATTTCTGCCAACCTTTACGTCTTTTTTTATTGGTTTCTTTTTTGTTTCTTCTCCCGATGTACCGAGTGAAGTTACTTTTGCAACAGCTTCGCGTTTGATTTCCTGTTTTTTAGGCATAACAGAAAGAACTGCTTTTGCTGTATCTGTACAGATGTCGGAAATCATTTCGTCGAACATATCAGCACCAATAATCTGATATTCTTTCAACGGGTCACGCTGTGCATACGCATGAAGTCCAATACTGCCTTTCAAATCATCCATAGCATCAATATGGTCAATCCAATGTCTGTCAACGCATTTGAGAAGAATTACGCGTTCAATTTCTCTCATCTGCTCGCTTCCGAAAATCATTTCTTTTGATTCATAAACCCTATCAGCTTTTTCTTCGAGATATTCCTTTATATCTTCAGAAGTGAGAGATTTGAGTTCTTCATCTGTATAATTAAAATCATTTTTATCACACAGGATACCAAAGAAATAATTTCTTAATTCTTCAAAATTCCAATCAAGAGAACTTTCGCCTTGTAAATTGACATCAACTGCGCTGGAAATAACATTTGAAATCATGTTTCTGATTTTGTCCTTAAGATTAAGGCCGTCAAGAACTTCGCCGCGCTGACTGTAAATAATAGTACGCTGCTGATTCATTACGTCGTCGTAGGTTAATACGTTTTTACGACGGTTAAAGTTCTGGTCTTCAAGACGTTTCTGAGCAGTTTCGATTGAATCTGAAACTATTTTAACTTCGATAGGCTGATTTTCTTCAAGGCCAATTCTGTCAACAAGAGTAAGAATTCTGTCGCTGCCGAAAAGTCTCATAAGGTCATCTTCGAAAGAGATAAAGAATTTGGATTCACCAGGGTCTCCCTGACGTCCTGCACGACCTCTTAACTGGTTATCAATTCTACGGCTTTCGTGCCTTTCTGTACCGATTATGAACAAACCACCTGCATCGCACACTTGTTTTGCAAGGGGAGCAATTTCTTCTTTATATTTTGCGAACAATTCTTTAAATACTTTTCTTGCATCCAGAACTTCCTGGCTTACAGAAAGGGAAGAACCAACAGCAAGACCGACTATTTCTTCTTCGTAACCCATTTTAATCATTTCTTGTTTTGCCATAAACTCAGGGTTACCGCCAAGCATAATGTCCGTTCCACGGCCCGCCATATTAGTGGAAATGGTTACTTTTCCAATTTTACCTGCATCTGCAACGATTTCAGCTTCTTTTTCGTGGTGTTTAGCGTTAAGAACGGTGTGTTTAATACCTTCTCGCTTAAGTCTTCTTGAAAGCTCTTCTGATTTATCAACAGACACGGTACCAACAAGAACGGGCTGACCTTTTTCGTGGCATACTTTTATCTGCTCAACGATAGCGTCGTATTTACCCTTTGTATTCTTGTAAATGACGTCATTGTGGTCGATACGAATCATCGGCTTGTTTGTAGGTATTACAACAACATCAAGATTATATATTTCTCTGAATTCCATTTCTTCTGTCTGAGCTGTACCTGTCATACCTGAAAGTTTCTTGTACAAACGGAAGTAATTCTGGAATGTGATTGTAGCGAGAGTTTTGTTTTCTTTCTGAATCTGTACGTGTTCTTTTGCTTCAATAGCCTGATGAAGACCGTCAGAATATCTTCTTCCAAACATAAGTCTGCCGGTAAATGAGTCAACTATGATTACTTGTCCGTCTTTCATAACGTAATCAACGTCTTTTTTCATTATACCATGCGCTTTAACTGCTTGGTTTACATAGTGTGCAAGTTCAGCATTCTCGGGGTCAGAAAGGTTATCAATATTAAAGAATCTTTCTGTTTTTTCGACACCTGATGCAGTGAGAATTGTTGTTCTTGCTTTTTCGTCTACAATATAATCTGCATCAACATCATCTGTGCTTTCTTTTTGGTCAATTTCTTTTATTCTGAATTCGCGCATACTTCTGACAAGGTCGTTGGCCTTGTCGTACATATCAGTAGATTTTTCGCCTTCTCCCGAAATAATCAAAGGAGTTCTTGCTTCGTCAATAAGGATTGAGTCTACTTCGTCTACGATTGCAAAAGCGTGACCGCGCTGTGTCATATTTTCTTTGTATACAACCATATTGTCACGGAGATAATCAAACCCAAACTCGTTGTTAGTTCCGTATGTTATATCGCATGCGTAAGCCTTTTGTTTATCAGCTTTTGATTGTTCGTGAACAATAAGACCTGTTGTAAGGCCAAGAAAACCATAGACACGGCCCATTTCTTCGGCACCAAGTCTTGCAAGATATTCGTTGACTGTAATTACATGAACACCATTTCCCGCAAGGGCATTAAGAAACGCAGGGAGAGTAGCAACAAGTGTTTTACCTTCACCTGTTTTCATCTCAGCAATTCTTCCTTGGTGGAGTATAACACCACCCATAAGCTGAACACGGAATGGTCTTTTGCCTAGAACTCTGTCGGCAGCTTCTCTTACAAGAGCGAATGCGTCAACAAGTATGTCGTCTAAAGTTTCGCCATTCTTAAGTCTTTCTTTCAAAACAGCAGTACAATTTTTTAATTCTTCATCTGTCATAGAAGAATAGTGTTCTGCAAGATTTTCTATTTTATCAACGATAGGAATAATTTGCTTGATCTGTCTATCGCTGTATGAACCAAAAATTTTTGTAATAAGTCCCATAAATCATAATCCTTCACGATAATTTATTATTAAATTATATTATACTATAATATGCAAGAAATATCAAGTAAAAAATGGTATATGGCTTAATAATAAATAAAAAAATTGCAGTGTACAAATCTAAAAGAAAATGTACACTGCAATTGGTGTTATTTAAGTATTTTCAGAGCATCAAATATACTCTTAACTGGTATTATATCAACACCGTTGATTTTTATATTTTTATTCACAATACTTCTGTAAGGTACCATAATCTGAGTAAAGCCTATTCTTGCTGCTTCGTTAATCCTTTGTTCAATAGCAGGAATAGAACGACATTCACCCGCAAGGCCGATTTCGCCTATTGCAATAAAATCATCAGGCAAGGGAATGTCTTTTATACTTGAAATAAGCGCTAATGCAGCACCAAGGTCAGCTGATGGCTCAACAAGGTGTATACCACCGATAACGTTCATATATACGTCGTTGGCAGAGAAGTGAAGACCAAGTCTTTTTTCAAGTACAGCGAGTAAAAGATAAATTCTATTGTAATCAAAGCCGTTGGCAGTTCTTTTGGGTGTGGCAAACGTTGTCTTTGACACAAGCGCCTGTATCTCTGCTATAAGGGGACGTGTGCCTTCCATAACACACACAGCGCAGTTACCAGACACGTTCTGCGGTCTACCTGCAAGTAATGCTTCAGAAGGGTTCTGAACTTCATTTAAACCATTTCCGGTCATTTCGAAAACGCCTATTTCGTCAGTTGAGCCAAATCTGTTTTTTACAGCACGGATGATTCTATAAACCTGACGTTTTTCGCCTTCAAAATAGAGTACGGTATCAACAATATGCTCAAGTACTTTTGGTCCGGCAATTCCGCCTTCTTTGTTAACGTGACCAACAAGAAAAACAGAAATACCTTCGTTTTTTGCTATTGAAATAAATCTCATAGCACTCTCTCTAACCTGAGTAATACTACCGGGAGCAGAAGGGAATCTTCTGTCATAAACAGTTTGGATAGAGTCTATGATAAGCACATCAGGCTGAATTCTTTTGCTTTCTGAGATTATTTTATCAATATCTGTTTCTGTAAGGATATATAAATTATCGGAAACAACGTCAAGTCTTTGTGCACGAAGTTTAAGCTGTCCTCTTGATTCTTCTCCTGAAACGTAAAGAACCTTTTTGTTTTGTCCGAGAGCTGAAGAAATCTGTAAAAGAAGTGTAGATTTACCAATTCCAGGTTCGCCTGACAAAAGTACAACAGAGCCGTGAACAAGTCCGCCGCCAAGAACTCTGTCAAGTTCATTCATTCCCGTCTTACTTCTCATATATTCAGGCAATTCAAGCTCAGAAACCTTTTCTGCTTTGCTGTTATATTCGTTTATAATAAGCTTTGAAGACGGCTTAACATCGGGTATATACTCTTGTTCTTCCATAGTATTCCAAGCTTTGCAAAGTGGGCATTGACCAGTCCATTTGGAAGCTTTATGTCCGCACTCTGTACAAATAAACAAACTCTTTTCCGCCATTTTTTCTATCCTTTTCGTTAATTTTTTATATTATATCATATTGCGTCCAAAAATTCAACAACAGACATACAAATAACAGAAGCAAGTTGGCGTCTGTATGATTCTTTTTTTAGTAATTCGCATTCGTTAACATTTGATAAAAAACCACATTCAACGAGTACTGCAATAGAATCAATATTGTCAAGCAAATATATGTTTGAAGCTGCTTTTTTTGTTGTTCTGTCGTTATTTTCCTGTATAAATTTTTTTACATTCTTTTGAATTAAATCAGCAAGTTTTTGGCTGTTTGGGTTGTTTTTTGAATAAAAAACCTGTGTGCCTGAATACTTTTCCTGAGAAAATTTATTCATATGCAAACTGACAAAAATACAATTATCGTATTTCGAAACAATTTCGATTCTTTTTTTCAAATCCTGCATTTTTCTCGGTGACGAGCTGTTTTCTAAACTTAGCATTATATCTGTATTACGTGTGAGTATTACGTCAAATCCTGAGCTTTTAAGCATATCTGAAAGAATAAGCGCCAATGAGAGATTCAAATCTTTTTCTTTTGTACCGTCTTTTGATACTGCACCGCCATCAAGACCGCCATGGCCGGCATCAATAACAATTGTTGGTGTGTTTGTTATCTCAGCGTTAGTTTTTTTGTTATTGGTCCAAAAGTTAAATATTGCTGAAAGAATCAATGCAGTCAAAGAAATTATGATTGAAAAAATACATATTTTTATAATAATTTTGCCTGATTTATCCATTTCATTTCTTTGCATAAAAATCACCCAATTCAAACATATTTTTGTTAAAAGATATGCTGAAATTGGGTGAATAATTACATATATTTATTTTGTTGTTGCTTTGAAAAATTTTGTGATTTTTCTGTTTTCAGAACCTAAGTAGTAACCTAATGTCGAAATTGCGAGTGCTGGAAGTGTTATAACCAAAAACATAACAGGTGGTGTTGATGTTGCATTAGGGAAGAGATAGTTCAAAACACCGATATACATTCCTTGTATAATTCTTGCGAAATCGTTCGCTGTGCCGTATAACTGATAAGGAATAGAAGGTGTATTGTTTACAAAATCACAGAAATAATAAGTTGCAATCATTATAAGACCAAGAAGAATATTGAGAGAGTTTGCAACAAGCGAGATATACAGTCCTTTTAATTTGCATTGTTCAAGACGTCCGCCATCAATTTTTATTTTATCACGCGCGCCTTTTTCCCATATATGAACGTACAACAAAAAAATATAAAAAACAATCGCAGCCAAACTGGCAATAAGTGTAAGAATGTTTCTGTTGGTTTCGGCTTGCTGTGGCACGATTTTTGCCGCCATAGTAACCATAATACCAAACATTGTCATACCAAGCTGAGTTACGACCATTTTTACTATCGTATCAATGCCGTCTTCAAAAAACTTTTTCATAATACTACCACCTAAGATTCTATTTTGATATATTGTAATCTTTTTTTGTTAACAATACAAGTCTTTTTTAATAAATATTAATTCTTGAAAGATACAAAAAAGTGTGTTATAATATAAAAAACAAAAAAAGGAGAGAGATTATGCGCGAGTTGCCTGATGTGTTTAAAAGCTTTAAATCATATAAGATAACTATCCAAAATCGTTCTTTAAAGACCGTTGAAGAATATCTACTTGACCTTGATTTGTTTTTTAGATATATAATTGCATCGAGAAATGGAATAGATTACAATTCTGATGAATTTAAAATCATTCCACTGGACTGTGTAACGCTTGATTACGTCAAAACTGTTACGACAGATGAGATATATGAATTTTTTAATTATACCGTTGAATATAGGGGAAATAAAGCTAAATCAAGAGCAAGAAAACTCTCGGCTATAAAGTCTTTTTTTAAGTATTTGACAAACCGAAAGATGATTGATGAAAACCCTGCTGTAAATATAGAATCACCAGCAATCAACAACAGAAGCTTACCGAAATATCTCACTATTGAAGAAAGTGTAAGTTTGTTGAATGCCATTCTTGAAGACGAAGAATCAAAAACAAAAGAAAGAGATTATGCAATCATAACACTCTTTCTTAACTGCGGCATGCGTCTTTCTGAACTTGTCGGAATATCTTTAAAAGATATAGACAGAGACCTACGTTCGTTACGTGTAATAGGTAAGGGAAGCAAAGAACGCGTTGTATATCTTAATGATGTTTGTAAAACCGCTTTAAACAAATACTTAATGGTACGTGCAACAGATAATATGCTTCAAATTAAGGATAAAAACGCTCTATTTCTCAGTTCAAGACACCAGAGAATCAGTAACAAAACTGTACAGTATATCGTATATAAATACTTAAGACTTGCAGGTCTTGAATATAAACATTTTTCCACACATAAATTGCGTCATACAGCGGCTACGTTGATGTACCAGACAGGCAAAGTCGACGTAAGAGTACTCAAAGATATCTTAGGCCATGAACAGCTTAATACAACACAAATCTATACTCATGTAAGCGATGAGAGTATGGAGAAAGCAATGAGCAACAATCCGCTTAATTCAATAAAAAACAAATAATTTTATTTATGCTCGAACTTATCTTTGAAAACAAAGGTAAGTTCGAGTTTTTTATTGAACATACCAATCAATAATCCATTTGCAAAC
>JAZRPI010000229.1:0-2097 GCA_045649165.1 Eubacteriales bacterium
GACAATGCAGGATATGAACAACGCAAAAGAAAAATACATTACGATTTTTGCTGTTGCGAAAACTTCTTTAACGTCTTCCATATGTGTAATTGCCGTATCACTGAATATTTTGACGTTGTCCGTATTTTCACCGTTAATTAAAACCGAGTCAAGATGTAAATCAAAGTTTTTTACTTTACCTGAAAGAAAACCCGATATATGCTCTGCAATTTTTTCTACCTGGCTTTGAGTAAAATACGCAGTCTGGTCGTATTTTCCGTCAACGTAGGGAATAGCCGTATATTCATTTTCGCTTGGATAAATATCTGTAACTTTGAACTGCGTAACGTAGTAACTACTGCTTGTTGCTATTATATTTATCGGAATAAGAATAGATAACAGCAACAAACAAAGAAAACAAACGACTATGACTGTTTTGTCAAAAGTTTTCATAAAACAAACGCCCAGATAATTGCAATTACAATAGACGGAAGCATATTTGCAACCTTGAGTGTATCTTTGCGTAAGAGATTGAGTCCTACGCAGAAGATGAGAATTGAGCCGACAAGAGAAAGGTTATGTAAAGCCATATCTGTCATATATGGTTCAATAAGCTTTGCGCCAAGGGTAATACCGCCTTGTAATATTGCTACGGGAATGGCTGAGAAGATACAGCCTTTGCCCAAAGAAGAAGTCATAACAATAACAATAATTCCGTCAAGAAGCGCTTTGATAAGAAGTATTGAATAGTCGCCGAAAAGTCCGTCGTTTATTGAGCCGACAACAGTCATAGCGCCTACACAGAATGTAATTGATGCGCTTACAAATCCGTCAACAAATTTTGGGTCTTTTGCATTTCCTGTTTTTTTCTTGAGCCATTCGCCGAATTTTTCAATAGCGCCGTCTATATTGATTAGTTCGCCGATAAAAGTACCGAGAGCGATACTGCATACGAACATTAAAGTTCCGCCACTTGTGAGTTTGCCGTCAACTATAGAGAGATACTTTTCAACAGCACCGCCAAAACCGATAAACATAACGCATATACCGGTTACTTTTACTATTGAAGTTTGCAGACTGTCTTTCATAAATCTGCCGAATAGTGCGCCTATAATACCGCCAAACAGTATTGCGGCAACGTTTATTATAGTTCCAAGTCCAATCATTGTTTTTAACCTACCGTATTTTTAGATAAAAAGCTTGAAGAGTGAGCTTGTGCCGAGTCTGCTTACGCCGATATCAAGGAATTTTACAGCATCGTCAATACTCTTTATTCCGCCCGCCGCCTTAACCTTGATTTTGCCGTTGACTTCATTGACCATAAGCTGTGCATCTGCAAAGGTAGCACCGCCACCTGCAAAACCGGTGGAAGTTTTTATATATTCAGCGCCGCTTTCTACAACGATTTCGCACATTTTTCTTTTTTCGTCGTCTGTAAGAAGACAGGTTTCAATAATAACTTTGAGAAGTTTGCCGTCACAAGCTTCTTTGACTGATTTTATATCGTCAAGAACAAGGTCGTATTTTCTTTCTTTTAAATTGCCGATATTGATAACCATATCAATTTCATCAGCGCCGTTTTTGACTGCATCTGCCGTTTCAAACGCTTTTGTTTTTGTTGTCATATATCCATTTGGAAAGCCGATTACCGTGCATATAGGCAGTCTATTTTCTGCATACTCGTACGCTTGTTTTACAAATGATGGCGGAATACATACAGAAGCTGTATTACCCATAATACCTTCATCGCAAATTCTTTTTACGTCTTCCCACGTTGAGTCTTGTTTGAGTATTGTATGGTCGCAGAAAGAAAGTATCTGACGCCCTGTATAGTTACCGTATTTCTGATTAAGCTTTTCTTGATTTAACATAACTTTTTTACCTTTATTCAACAATTCTTATTTCTTTGATTACAGGTCTGTTTCTTTCGTGTACTGTGCCGTTGTCGTCAATTACAATAGCATTGTTGCATACAGAGTCAACAACGTCTATCCCCTTGATAACTCTGCCGAATGCCGCGTACTGATTGTCAAGCTGTGTGCTGTCTTCGTGCATAATAAAGAACTGGGTTGATGCACTGTCGTAGCTTGCAGACCTTGCCATAGAAAGAGTACCCCT
>JAZRPI010000230.1:0-8655 GCA_045649165.1 Eubacteriales bacterium
ACAAAAATATGTTTGTCAATACCTTTTTTTACTTTTTAGTAGTTTAATAAGCCTTTTTTTATGGAATAATAACAAAAAACAAAGCGAGGTTTTGTATGTATACTCTTTTTTTCCGTACATTCATAACATATATCATACTTATGGGCGCAATCAGGCTTATGGGAAAAAGGCAAATCGGCGAGCTTGAATTGTCCGAATTTGTCATAACGATGCTTCTGAGCGAACTTGCATCTATACCTATTGCCGACAACACAATCCCCTTGACGTTCTCTCTCGTTCCGATAATAATTCTCGTTTCGCTTGAAGGAATAGTATCTTTTATATCGGTAAAAAGCCGCAACTTCAAAAAAATTGTCGGTGGTACTCCGAGCATACTTATATGCAAGGGCGTAATCTCAAAAAAAGAAATGAACAAGGTAAGAATATCACTTGACGAGCTTCTCTGTCAATTAAGACTCAAAAACATTTCCGATATAGACGACGTAGAGTACGCCATACTTGAAGAAAACGGGCAAATCTCGGTTATACCAAAAATGAGCGCACGTAACGTAACGCTGAGCGACCTTAATATTCACGAAAAAGAAAAAGGCATTTCTCATATCCTTATCGCTGACGGAGAAATAAGCGATTTTAATCTCCGTCTTACAGGACACAGCAAACAATGGCTGTATAAACAAATGAAAAAACATAAGTGCAAAATAAAAGACGTCTTTGTTTTTACTATTGACGATGACGAAAACGTTAACCTTATCAAAAAGGGGGAAGTTAAATGAAGCCGCTAATCATACCGGCAGTTTTGCTTATAGCTGCGTTACTCTTTGTGATTATCAATGGATTTAACACAGAAAAAGAGCTTACCACCATTATAAAAATGTCAGAAGATTTGCCCGATGAGCCAACCGACAAAACGTTAGACCAGATAAAACAAATTGAAAAAAAGTGGAATAAAAACAAAGAGCATTTTTCCGCCATAATAAAATATGATTTCGTCTTTAATTTCTCAAAAGAAATAAGCTCGGCAAAAGCAGGCATAATTGCAGACGACGACGGAACTTATCTTGCGGCAAAAAAAGGAATACTCAACATTCTCTATTATATAAGGGATATTCAAAGACTGCGTTTTGATAACGTTATATAATAATATAAATAATAATTAACTCTTGACCTACGCTAAAAAATAATATATAATATAATGGAATAAAAATACACGAAATTACACTTCATAATGGAGGCATACTATGAAGAAGAAAATAATTATCGCGCTGTGTATAGTAGCTCTTTTTATTCCTACGTTTTGTGCCGTAGGTTATTACATAACAGCGCAGAACGCGCCCGTTGCGGAAAGAACTGTTGAAAGTCTTACACTTTCTGCTTTGGACGGAAAGAAGTTTGTTTTTGACAAAAAGAGCGATGAATCAAAGAAAATGATTTCGTTCTTTATTGAAATGAACGACGGCGCAAAAAAGGTAGAAGGACTGCCCGACCAGTTGAAAGACAGCCCCTATTATGAAGGCGTATACAAAAGTTTCAACAAGGACAAGCACTACAAGTATTACTTCAACGGCAACCCCAACGAAGCTTACTACGTAGACGCTCACAACAGAACTTTCAGCATTGCTCCCGAAACTGCAATGAAATTCCTTTCAATGAAGTATTCTGAAAGTACGTATCCTGCAGCGACAGAACCTGAACTTACTGTTTCAAACACAGGCGTTCTTGAGCCTTTCAGCATGGAATGGAAATACAAGGCTTGTAACGGCGAGTTTGTTACTTCTTCCGAAAACGGAACTCTTGACAAATCAAAAGCGTTCCCCGTTTCAGGAAGTCTTCAGCTCAACTTTACAAATCAGCCTGACTACATTACAGTAAAGATTACAAACGGCGAAGAACTTGTCTTCAACGATATCTATGACAATCTTACACCTGCAATCATCGGCGAAACAAACAAGACGTATTCAATAGAAATTGATGCAAAATGGTATGAAGCCTCCGAAAAAGAATACCAGGGCGAAGCAAAATATATGTTTACTGCAAACGTAAGCGCTCCCGCATCATTCTATCTCGGCGAAGATACAGTCGAACACGGCGAATTTGTTGCATTGTCAGCAAAGAATATACTTGATATAAACGCTATTACGTTCAAGTCAGAACCCGAAATCAACTACACACCCAAGTGGTATCAGGACGGCGATTTCGTAGTTGCTCTTATTCCGATTTCACTTGCTAATGAATACTCACCTAACTACGTATTCACAGTATCATCAGCAGGCGTTACAGAACAGCTTACACTTACCGTAACAGAAAGAGCTAAGAAGGGTGCTATCGGCTACGACGCTCCCGCAGAACTCGTAAACAGAACAAGAACAGCTGCAACTCTCGATGCATTCAATCAGGCATTGAAGAGCACTGTTGAAAAGAACGAAGAAACACGTTACTTTGCAGACGTATTCTCTGAACCCGTTGACAGAAGCATCCGTATGGGATTTGGCAGAACAAGAAAGATTACTTCAACAGGTGTCGAATACGTACACACAGGCGTTGACTACGTTGTAACAAGCTCTGACCAAGTTGCTGCAACAAACGCAGGTAAGGTAGTTTACGTCGGCGAACAGGTAGTCAGCGGTAAGCTCGTTGTTATTGACCACGGCTTTGGACTTAAGAGCTGGTATATGCACATGAGTGAAATTACAGTTAACGTAGGCGACGTTGTTGAAAAGGGCACTGTTCTCGGCACAGTCGGTAACACAGGCTTTACTACAACATATAACTTGCACCACGAACTTACAGTACACGGCGTATCTGTTAACCCCTACTCTCTCTGGGAAGACGGCGTAAAGATGTACGTAGGTGGCTAATATACAAAAATAATAAAAACCGAGTCAAATTTGACTCGGTTTTGTTTTTTATTGTTGCATTTCGTTGAAAATTTCTTTTGCCTTTTGAGAAACGTCGTAAGCATTTTCAAAGTCTTTCATCTCGCGATAACATATTTCAAGGTCAGAGTAAAGGTTATACACCAAAGGAACATCAAGCCCCTTCTCTTTGAGAACTGACTTGATAACCGCTGCAGCCTTTTCAAACTTTTCTTCTTCAATCAATTTTCTTGCATCGTTATGCTTGTTGAAAAAGTGCTTGTGTCCACTTGTTTCTATATAGTAATCGCGAAGCACCTTTATTTCGTCTTCCTTACGCTTTGTCTGCTTAATAAATGGCGATGACAGACAAATCATAACTTCAAGTATCTCGTATCTAAGTTTTATACTGTCTGCCGAATAAAAGCATTTTGATGCGTATTTGTTAGCTGTTTCTCCGTTCTTTAGCGCAAGGCGAAGCTTACCTTTTTTATAATACTCATACGCCTTTTTTATATAACATTCGGCAAGTATAAATATTGCTTCATCGCACTCGTCGCCTTCATTTGAGCACAGCTCAATACATTTGTCTATATCATTTTCGGCGTAAGCTTTTTTGAGCAAGGGGAGTTTTCTTGTTACAAAATATGCATTCTTATTGTCGCCGTCAGAAAACAAAATTCCCGCATCAATACCCAATTTGTCGGCAATATACAATGCCGTCTGTAAAGACGGCATCGCGAGTCCGTTTTCAATTTGGCTCAACATATTTCTCGTTATGAAATCCCCCGCAAGCTGCGACTGAGTCATTCCTGCATTCAGTCTTGCCAACCGTATTTTTTCACCGAGTTTCATTTATCCTATCCTTTAGACCTTTTTACTCTTCGTCACTCTTGAGAACTATGTTCTTTGTGTATTCAATAGACTCCTTGATTTCTCTGCATTCGTTTTCAAGAGAAGTCTGTGTGTTTGCTCTAAAGCTGTCTGCTGAAAGAGAAATCGCGCGTAATTCTTCTGTAAGCTGAACAGTCTTTGATGTAATTTCGCCAACGTATTTTTCGTTGAGCTTATAAAGTTTTTCCATAGCGCTGTCAATAATAGTATTAGCATTCAAACGCGCCTTAATCTGCGCTTCGTTGATTATGCTTTCAGCCTTAGCATTAGCGTTGAGTATAAGTTCGCCAATCTGACCGCTTACCTGGTCGTACTTGTTTGACTTTTCAACAACTTCGGAATTTTCAGCTCTCAGTTCTGTTTCCTTTGCCTGACTGAGCAGAACTGCATTTTCTTTTATAAGTTCGTTCTTTTCGTTGTTAAGGTTATCAACAGTTTCATTCAGCTTTGCAATAAGGTTGTCGCTTTCTTCTATTTTCTTTGAAAGCTGTTCAACCTGTTCTGCATTTGCTTCAAGTTCCTTTATTTTGTTTTCAAGTTCAGTAATTTTCTTCTGGTAGTCCGCTTCTGCATCGTTGTGCTTAATGCTCATCTGCTCTATGTATGAATTAACGTCAGCTTTGTTATATCCACTCATAGATTTGCGAAAACTTATTTTCTTGTCGCTCATGCAACTTTCCTTCTTTCGTAAATAATATTTACATATACAATAATAGTATCACAAATTTTGTACTTTTGCAACATTTTATTTTCTTGTTTCAGTCTTTTTGCTGTATTTACTTGAATTTTTTGGAAATAAATGATATTATATCTCTGTAATAATACAAAAAGGCGGTCAGATTAAATGTCAAAATACGTACTCGGCATTGATGTCGGCGGAAGCACAACCAAAATAGTTGGATTTGACGAGAACAAAAATCTCATTAATCCCCTGTTTGTCAGAGCGGCAGACCAGATTACTTCTATTTACGGTGCTTTCGGTAAATTTACATCTGAAAATAATATAGAACTGGGCGACATCAGTCGCGTTATGATGACGGGCGTTGGCTCAACTTTCATTGACAAGCCGCTTTATGGGCTTAAGTGTGAGAGCGTACCCGAATTTGAATGTGTGGGACGCGGCGGTCTTTACCTTTCAGGTTTTGATGAAACAATAGTCGTAAGCCTTGGTACAGGTACAGCCCTTGTACACGCAAAAAAGGGTAACGAAATTACCTATCTCGGCGGTACAGGTGTCGGCGGCGGTACCCTTATGGGTCTGAGCAAACAGCTTTTGAAAATGGACGACATTGACCACATTATTGAACTTGCAAAGCATGGGGATTTAAACAATATCGACCTTCGCATAAAAGATATTTCTGCATCATACGGCGACCTGCCCGAAATTATGACGGCGGCTAACTTTGGAAAAATCAGCGACATCGCAACCAAGAGCGACATTGCTCTCGGCATAATCAATATGGTATTTGAAGTTGCAGGTATGCTTGCTGTGTTTGCCGCAAGAAATCATAATACAAAAGATATCGTTCTTACAGGTAACTTAACAAAAGTTCCGCAGAGCAAGGAAATATTCGGAATTCTCAACTCAATGTTCGGCGTAAACTTCGTTATTCCGCAAAACTCACAGTTCAGCACCGTTATAGGCGCGGCACTTTCAGCACAGTAAAATATATTGAACAAACAAAAAACGACCTAAAAAGGTCGTTTTTTTATTTTCTTTTATATCTATTGTACTTATATCTGTATCTGTTGCCATGCGTTTTTTTGTATAACGCTGCACCAAAATAGAATACAAAAATCGCTGCAAAAAAAAGCATTACTATCTTGAATTTCGACGACGTTGTAAAACTCTTAATCCTTGCGAGTATATACAAAAGTCCGTTTCTGTCAACGTTGTTTTTAGTCACAAGATTAATCTCAGCAAGTGTTTGTCCGTCATAAGAAAGAATTACTTTACCGGCAACAAAACCCGCTTCAATAGGAGCAGAAAGCTTATCATTATCAAGCTTGATTTCTCTCTTGATATCCTTTGTGACGTCTACGTCTGACGGAAGATAACATTCAACCGTTTTTTCAGGGGAAAGCACAACGTAGTCCACCTGACTTGAAAGAGCAACGTCAATTTCGCATATCATTTCGCTTGAGTCAATAATCTTCTTATATTCAAATGCCTTATACGACCAGTCTATAAGCTCGTTTGCCGCTTGGTATGAATATATATTCTCTTCATCGGACATACCGCCCATAAGCACATATATATTCGTCATACCTTCACGGGAGACAGCAGTTACTACAACATGGCCGCCTTCGACCGTCGACCCTGCATTCATTCCCTGAGCGTCAGGGTTTCTATACTTCTTTTCAACGTTTGTCGCAATAAGGTAGTTGCTGTTATAAATATATCTCGTCTTTGCCATATTGTTCTGCGGCAGAGTATATCTTACAGTAGAACATATATCCATATATCCCTTTACAAGAAAGGCATATTTTGCAAGAATTGCAGTATCTTTTGCAGTGGTAAACATAGACGAGTCGGAGTATCCGTAAGCATTGGTATAGTAGGTATTATTCATACCAAGTTCTTTCGCCTTGTTGTTCATTATGTTTACGAAAGTCTGGTGGTCGCCAGCCATTTCGTAAGCAAGGACGTTTGCCGCGTCGTTAGCCCCGCCACAAATTGCGGCATAAAGCAAATGCTCTACTGTCAGCTGTTCGCCTACTTTAAGTTTGATATTCTTGCCCTTGTAGTCGCCCAGAGCTTCTTCGCTTACCGTTACAAGCTCGCCGTATCTGTCCTTAAAATGCTCAACGACAAGTATACCCGTCATAATCTTTGCTGTTGACGCGGGGTAAATTCTGTCTTCTTCTGCCTTTGAATACAGAGCGATATCGTTTTCCATATTGTATACGTATACATTCTGTACCATTGACAAATCAGGAACTTTTATTTCTTCTTCCGCGCATATATTGAGTGCTAAAAGACAGGTAAAGCATATTGTAATTATCAACAATAAAACCGTTTTTTTCACTTTTTTGTACCTTTTACTTCTTTGGTTTACTTGCCAAAATATTCCTTGGTCTTTTCTATATCCTTCAAAACCGCAATCTTCAAATCTTCCAAGCTGTCAAATCTTTTTTCGTCGCGCAGTCTTTTATAAAACTGAACTCTGACATCCTTGCCATAGAGCCAACCTGTAAAATCAATTATATGAGTTTCACAGTTTACGTCGTTTTTGTTGTTGTTAACTGTCGGTCTTGAGCCAACGTTTGCAACGCCGAGATATTCTTTATCTTCAACCACACATTTACAAGCGTATATACCGTTTTTGAGAATCATTTTCCCTTCAGGGAACTTCTGATTTATAGTAGGTATTCCGATTGTTCTGCCAAGCTCGTTTCCACGCATTACGGGTAATTCTATGCTGTACGGTCTGCCGAGCATCGTTGCCGCTTCTTCAACAAGTCCTTTTTCAAGAAAGCCCCTGATTTCAGTTGAGCTGACTACCTTTTCCATTTTGCATACAGGAAGAACAATTATGGCGTTTCTTCCCTTGCTTTCCATTATTTCTTTCAAAAATTCAGGCTTACCCTTACCCTGTTTGCCAAACTTAAAATTAAAACCGCATACCGCTGTTCTGCAGTCGTATTTTTCTATCAACACGTTGTTTACAAAATCTAACGCTTCGATATCCTTTGATTCCATAAAATCTTCGTATATTATGTAATCAATTCCCTTTTCGGCAAATATCTTGTTTTTCTCGTTGTTGTCGGTTAATGTAAGCACACCATTGCCGAGAAAACATAACGGATGCTTTTCAAAAGTCCATACGCCGACTTTGATGCCAAGTCTTTTGCCTTCATCAACAGCCGATTCTACCAACTTTGAATGACCTTCGTGCACACCGTCAAAGTTACCGAGCAATAAGACTATGGGCTTTTCTATATTTTCTACGACTTTGTTATTTTTTAAATCTACAATCTTCAAAACTTCTCACCTTTTGGCTACTGTATAAATAAACTAAGAAACTCTGTTCCCTTATCGGTCTTTCTCTATGGGAACAGAGTTTGAAATTCATAACAAAACTTTTTCTTAACAAAAATTATCTTACGCCAAGAAAATTCTTCACAAGCATATTCAAAAGTTCATCACGGTCAATCTTGCGGATAAGACTTCTTGCATTCTTGTGGTTTGTTATATAAGTCGGGTCTTCGGAAAGAATATAACCGACTATCTGGTTTATGGGGTCATAACCCTTTTCGATGAGTGCAGCATAAACTGTCAACAGAATTTTTTTGGTATCATCACCCTTGTCGTCATTCAACGAAAACGTTATCGTTTTATCTTTCTCATCAAACATCTTATCATCTCCTTGCAAGATATATATTTATGCTTATATACATTTTACACCGAATTTTCAATAATATCAATAGTTTATAATAATTTTTTCTTTGTATGGAAAAAAATTAATGTTTTTTTGTAAGGACGACCGCTGGTCGCCCCTACAAATTGGATAATATTATTTCCACAAATCTATTCAGTAAGTTTTCTTTGCCTACTTTCTTTCGAAAAAGAAAGTAGGGGCCAAGCTTTCTCCGAAAGAAAGCGTCGAAAAAGAAAGTAGGGCGGAAAAAATCTCCCTTGAAAATCAAGGGAGATTAATTGTTTTTATGTATTCTTTTACGGGGTTTCTGCGGGCTCGCCTTCTTCAACTGGGTCGGTTTCAGCCGGCTCTGTATCGGGTGGCTGTGTTGACGGCTCTGTCTGCGGCGGGTTTGTCTGAACAGGTTCAGCTCCCTTGCTTACGTACAGAGTAATCATCGTGCCTTCTTTGTCGCCCGAACTCGGAGTAACTTCTGTTCCTGCTGCAGGGTTTGTTCTTATAATATTACCTTCAGCTGTATTCTTGTC
>JAZRPI010000231.1:0-1701 GCA_045649165.1 Eubacteriales bacterium
GAATATGCAAAGAAGCATAATATGATTAAGGGCGACGACAAGCTCTCAGGCGAAGACACAAGAGAAGGTCTTTGCGCTGTTATCAGCGTTAAGTTACGCGAAGCTCAGTTTGAAGGACAGACAAAGGCAAAATTGGGTAACTCAGAAATCCGTTCAATCGTAAACAACCTTGTTTCACAGAAGCTTGGTGAGTTCTTTGAAGAAAACCCCAATATTGCAAAGACAATAATTGAAAAATCACTTGCGGCATCAAGAGCAAGAGAAGCTGCAAGAAAAGCAAGAGAACTTACAAGACGTAAGGGCGTTCTTGAAGGCGGCGGTATGCCTGATAAATTGGCAGACTGTCAGGAAAGAGACGCGTCATTGACAGAACTCTTCTTGGTGGAAGGGGACTCTGCGGGTGGTTCTGCAAAAGAAGGCAGAGACAGTAAGTTCCAGGCAATTTTGCCCTTGCGTGGTAAGGTTCTTAACGTAGAAAAGAGCCGAATTGACCGTGTTTATGCAAACACAACAATTATTCCGATTATTCAGGCATTAGGCTGCGGTATAGGAGAAGATTTCAACCTTGAAAAACTCCGTTACGGCAAGATTATCATTATGGCCGATGCCGACGTCGACGGTTCACATATTCAGATACTTCTTCTCACATTCTTCTTCAGATATATGAGAAAACTTATTGAAAACGGTAATATCTATCTTGCAAACCCGCCGCTTTATAAGATTGCAAAGGGTAAGCAAATCAGATACGCTTATTCTGATAAAGAAAGAGACGAAAAGATTGCAGAGCTCGGCGGCAACGTTGAAGCAAGCAGATATAAAGGTCTTGGTGAAATGAACCCCGAACAGCTCTGGGAAACTACTATGGACCCCAACTTCCGTCTTATCAAGCGTGTTACAATTGAAGACGCTATGACTTGTGACGAAACGTTCTCAACACTTATGGGCGACGACGTTGAAGGCAGAAGACTGTTTATTGAATCTAACGCTCAGTACGTTTCAAACCTTGATATTTAATCTGTTATGAAAATTGCTACAATTACCCTTAACCCCGCCATTGACAGAAATATTCTCTACGAAGAAAATTTACTCATGGGCGAGCTTAACCGAGTTAGTCCTGCGGTAGTCAATGCGGGTGGTAAAGGGATTAACGTTTCACGAATGTTGAAAAAGCTTGGTGTTGAGCCTTATACCTACGGTTTTGTAGGCGGCTATACCGGTAATATGCTTGTTGATATGCTCAAAAATGAAAATATCGAAACGCATTTTACAAATACAACTGCTGAAACAAGAATGAATATAAAAATTACCGACAAAACAGGCAGTCAGACTGAAATTAATGAACTCGGCGGCCCTGTAACTGATGAAGAACTAAAAAAACTTCTCAAACAGTTGAGTAATAGCGATGCCGACGTGTTTATTATAGGCGGAAGTACGCCTAAGGGGCTTAAATCTGACACGGTATGCAAGATTGTAGGCGCATTAAAATTACGCTCAAAACAGGTAATTTGCGATATATCGGGAGAACCACTCAAAAAGGTTATCGACGTAAGACCATATCTTATAAAGCCGAACAAAGAAGAATTTTGCTCACTTTTAGGATTTACTCCAAAAGATTGCGAATATCCTGAACAAGCAGTTAAGTTTTATAATAAGACAGGCATTGAAATTTTGCTGACTTTAGGTAAAAACGGCGCTGTTTAC
>JAZRPI010000232.1:0-27217 GCA_045649165.1 Eubacteriales bacterium
TTGCATCTGTATTTTTTCGTGATTTGGTTGTATGATTAAATCACAAAAAAGCGAAAGGATGAAAAATTATGGAAAAGAAAATGCTTATGAAAGAAATTGAAAGAATGTTAAAGGAAAGTAACGAT
The DNA here is from genome assembly GCA_045649165.1 of Eubacteriales bacterium. Classification (GTDB taxonomy): domain Bacteria; phylum Bacillota; class Clostridia; order Oscillospirales; family CAG-272; genus RGIG1995. The sequence goes on from JAZRPI010000232.1 coordinate 126, forward strand.
ATCAGCTTACTGCGTATGATTTACCTTATATTACTTAAAGGTTGATAGCAAATTGATTACACCTTGTAATTGTTCCTCATTTAATTCATATAATATTTGAGAAGCTTCTAAAAATGTTTTATCTTCCCTTAATCTTTTGAAGATGTCTGTTATGGCATCTTCTTTTTTATATTGTTCTTCTCCTTCTTCTTCCCAACCTAAAAGATAAGCAGGTGTTGTTTGAAGAGCATTTGCAAAAGCAACAAGCTTGGATTGGACCATTCCGTTTGCGTTGGATTCAACTTTTGCTACAGACGAACGAGAAGTGTATCCAACCATTTTTGCTAATTCCTCTTGCGTAATGTTAAGTTCTTCTCTTCTTAATTTTATTCTTTCTCCAACTTCCATTTAAATCCCTCCTGTCAAACCGTTTCTTTACATTTATAATATCACATCCGTGAACAAAAGTCAACAAAAATTTATTTTTTTTTAAAAAAGTGTTGACAAATACTCACACATATGTTATTATGTATACGAGGTGAGAAATACTCACGAAAGCGAGGTGATAAAATGACAGACTTAAAGTTGTTGAATGAACTTATCGAGAAGTCCGATTACCCTGTGAAGGTTATTGCAAGACGTGCAGGAATGTCTGTACAATCTTTACATAATAAAAGAACAGGGAAAAGAGAATTTACAGTTAGAGAAATAATTTCTCTTGCTAAAGTTTTCAATTTGACAAAAAGCGAAAGAGAAAAAATTTTTTTGATTTAAAACGTGAGAAATTCTCACCGAAACCAAAGTCAAAGAACGGAAGGAGAATTGCAAAATGTTCAAACGTATAAAGCGGATGTTTCAATGGACAAAACGACAGATTCATGCAAAATTAAGTCCGAACGATGATGCCGTTTTAAATGGTTTGTGCCAAGATACACAAATTATTTTGAAGCAGTTCATGGAAAAAGTAGATTTTTATGGCGATACAGTCTATATGGTGAGCGATATTCAAACATTTGACATTTTAATTCGCAATCACACTTTTGAGAAGTTCGATTATTGCGGCGGTTGCGATCTTGATTACTGCGTCAATGAAAACCTTAAGAGTGGCACCGGATTTGTTATTTTTATGAACGGGCAAGAGTATGTAGCAATACCTGCGCCGAGAAGAGTAGATGCCGATTGCCTCATCAAGGTAGCTGATTAACTGCTGTTGAATTTTACGGTTTTGTATGTTTACAAAACTGTCCGGAACATTATAAGGCGTAAGCTTTACTAAAATATCGGCTTTTTTGCAGTATTCTTTCGTAAGGGCATATTCTTTTTTAGACAACTTATTCTTATGTGATGTGACAGTTATTTGGTGCTTTAAGCTTTTGCCGTATCTTATTTTAAAAGTGTAAAAGATAAGCTTTAGTAAGGCGGTAAATATATACAAGTAAAAGAGTGTCAGAAGAATTGACTTGTAGTTTAATATGATAAATTGCACAAAGATTTGCATGGAAATGTTGTCCTTTCTATTTATTTGTGTAGGAGGTGTTATGAATGGATTTGAAAAAGCTACATGGTAAGATTGGAGAGTCGGGAATCAAGAAGAAAGAGATTGCAAAGAGGCTCGGAATTACGCCACAAGCGCTTAATCATAAACTTGATGGCAATACAAAGTTCAGTGTAGATGAGGCGCAAAAATTGTGTCAAATTTTACAAATAGATTGTTGGCGAGAAGCATATGAAATGTTTTTGTGGGATGGTCTAAGAAGCGAACTTAAAAGTTAAAAATTGAACAAAAGAAAGGGTGCGAAATGATGTACAACCATTATTTGGATGATGGAATTCCGGATGAAATGCGCGAAGAAGTTTATCGGAAAGCTGAACGACGGGAATGGATAAAGTGGATGTTGTTGTTTCATGGAACAGCATTTACCTTAGGTGGTATGATAGCTATTTTATTAGTGTTATTAACGAAATTATTATAGCAATTGCAGATAGGATACAAGAAGAAAGTAGCGGCAACCAAAATCGGAACAAATTGTCGCGCAGGTCAGGAATATAAGCGAAAGCTTTTTGGGCAATTTCAACATACGGATATCGTGGATTCTCATTAGGTTTCAGGTGAATCAATCCTTTATGATTTAAAGCGTTTAACATTTGATTTATTTGTGGTCTTGTGAAATTGAAGTTCTGACAGAATTCGGATGTTATGAGAAATCATTTTCTGTATGTAGTGTTTGTGTTTATAAGCTGTTTAAGAAATTTTAATTGTTTTCTGTTGCTCGGTATTTTGTATTTCATTATTTTATCCTTTCTTTGAAAACCTTATTTAAGATGTATTGTTGTTAAGTTGCTAAATTTATGTAAAAGCAAGAACGGGGGTGGGAAGATGAGAAAAAGAAAAAAAGTGTTTAGGTATCCGGGGATGTTGTTTTTAAAACACAATTGGTTAAGTGTTTTGGCACTCTTGGTGTCTGTTACGGCTTTAATAGTGCGATTATTGAAATAATAATTGCAATTATTTCAAGAGTGTTATCTTCAACCCAACCAATCAGTTTTTTAAACAGAGTTTGCGGTGGAAGTTCTTCGACGTAAGCTCTGCCTTTATCGGTAAGGTAGACATTGTTATCGTGGTAGTCGCTTGAATTTGCGATGTAGTTGTCATCGAACAGACTATGTAATTGAGAATATGAAATTTGGTTTTTATCGATTTTTCCTTCTTTATACATAGTCGACAAAATTTTATTGGTTTGGTTTGATTTGTTCATAGTTTTTCTCCTTTTGGTATGGTGTTTTAACTATAACATAAATTGGTTTGAAATTCAAGCTGAACAAAAAAGAAATTTGGAGGTGTAATATGGCAAGAGAAAAGGCTTATTTCAGAGAGGTCCTTGCGGACATTGTAGAGGTTACCGGGAAAAGGGTGCTTGGAGTATACGATGTATGTAAGTACCTAAAAATCGGTTATAACAAAGCGGTTGATTATATGGATGGCGAAAAAAAGATTACAGCACATCAGCTTGCTTCCAAATTATTATAAGGAGAATTATTATGAAAAAAGTTTTGTTAAAGGTATTTAATGTTATAAATGGTGTTGTGGCGGTTGTGGCAATTTTGTCTGCACTTATGATTGACGCTATATCTTGGACACCGTACATCGTGTTCGGCTGTTGCTTATTGTACGGCATATGTGCGATGTACATAAAAAATCGTTTTGAAAAAATTTTTTCTGCATAAAAAAAGGAGCTGACAGAACGGGAAGTTTCTGAAAGCTCAATGTCAAGATTTAAAAAATGGAAAAATCTTAAATTTATTATAACACAAAATTTAAAAGATGTCAAGAAAAGGAGATTAAAAAATGGAAGTTTCAAAAGATAACAAGCTTATTATTAACATACCGCCGGAGGTAAGAGGTCCGAGTGAAATCATTCGAATTGATGCAGAAGCTGCACAAATTTTAAATGATATGTATATGGATACAGGTCTTTCTGTTCGGTTTTTAGCTTCAGATATGATTAAGTATGCATACCAAAATGTTATTATCGAAAGACGGGGAAAATGATATGTATATTTGTTTAGATTGTGGTTGTGTGTTTGAAAAGGCTAAACCTTACAGAGAACCACACGGAGAGGTTACATATGGATGCCCTAAGTGTGACGGATTTGATTATACAGAGGCAGACAGATGTGAGTGTGGAGAATACAAAGAAAAAAGTGAATGGTTATGTTTTGAATGCAAAGCCAATGTTGAAAACAGATTTAAAGAGTTTTTTGCGGACCAAACGGTAAGCGAACAAAACTATTTAAAAGAATTTTTGGAGGGATATTAAATGGAAAAATTGTTACAAGAATTAGGAAGGCTTTCGTTACGGCTTATGGAATTGAACGAAATCAGCAACAATGCATATGCCGAAAAAAAGCAAGTTGAAAAGGAGATGTCGCAGATTAAAAGCAGAATGCTTGAAAAAGCGGCAACAGGAGAAGTAATTAAAGGGGGTGACGAGTAATGGGTATTCCGGTATTAATTTTAGGTGAAAGCGGAAGCGGCAAAAGTACAAGCTTGCGAAATTTTGATATTGAGGAAATCGGTATTTTTAATGTTGCCTCAAAGCCTTTGCCGTTCAGAAAAAAGTTGAGGAAAGTTGATGGAGCATCATACAAGACGATATTATCCGGTCTTAACGCACCAAAGCTTAAACGATATGTAATTGATGATTCGCAATATCTGTTGTGCTTTGAATTGTTTGACAAAATCGCTGAAACAGGATATCAAAAATTCACGAATATGGCATCTAATTTTTATAATCTTATAAAATTCATCATCGAGCAGGTGCCTGAAGATGTAATTGTATATTTCTTGCATCATGTTGAGCCAAACGGAGAGGGAAAGCTAAAAGCCAAAACCGTTGGGAAAATGCTTGACGAAAAACTTTCCATTGAGGGATTGTTCAGCATCGTTCTGTTCTGCGTTGCAGATGGGAACGAACACAAATTTATTACACAATCAGACGGAAGCACCACGGCAAAAAGTCCGATGGAAATGTTTCCGTTTGAAATAGACAACGATCTGAAAATGGTCGACACAGAAATAAGAAACTATTATGAATTAGGAGGAAAAGAAAATGAAAGCAATGAGTAATTATGAAAAGGTGAGTGCGGTATCCGAAAGACCGCAACTGAAAGCAGGTGCGTATATCTGCGTAATCAAAAAGGCAAAGGTTGTATCGTATCCGAAAAAGGATAACAGCGGAATGTTTGAAAAGTTTGAGATTGCTATTGATATTGCGGATGGCGAATTCAAAGGCTTTTTCGAAGAAAACTTCAATTCGCAAAATGTAGAGGATAAAAAATGGAAGGGTGTATTGAGAAATCTGTACGTTCCTCTTGATGACGGAAGCGAACAAGATAACTACACTATGGCTAAATTCAAGGCGGCAATGGAAGCTATTGAAGAGTCGAACAAAGGCTTTAAATGGGAATGGGATGAAAACAAACTTTCCGGCAAAAAGGTTGGTGTAATTTTCAGAGATGAAGAATATTCCTTTAACGGATATAGCGGTTGGAGTGCAAAACCGTTTAAGCTTATCAGCGTGGATGCGGTTAAAGATGGTAAATTCAAGATGCCTGCGGCACTTCCTTTGAAAAAAGATTCAGGCTTAAATGCAAATTCGAACGCGTTTACTCCTGTTAACATCGAAAATCCTGATGATTTGCCGTTCTGATTATGAGATATGACCATTTTGAAATTGATGAAATGCTCGATTCAATGGTGATTACATACGATACGCGGGAACAGCAGACCATTAAACTGAAGAAAAGGATTAAAGGGTTTGGCTGTCCCGTGGAGCGTAAGAAACTTGATTTTGGGGATTATTCGTGCGGATATACAGACACAGACGGAAATAGGGTGTATTGCGACAATTTGGTTGCGATAGAACGAAAGATGAATTTGGACGAGCTTTGTGCTTGCTTTGGAAAAGGAAGAAAGCGTTTCGAACGAGAATTTCTTCGGGCCAAAGATAGCGGAGCGAAAATTCATTTGCTTGTTGAAGATGCAAATTACGAAAAGCTTTTTAACGGTGAATATCGTAGCCAATTGCATCCCAACTCATTAATTGCGTCTTATCTTGCGTGGGCAGAAAGGTATGACATTCAACTTCATTTTTGCCGGGAAGAGACAACCAAAGTATTGATTCCGAAAATCTTAAAATATTGGCTTAAAAATCACCTTGAGCAGATGGAGGAATAATTTTGCAGAAGACTCAATTGTTAAATCTTCTGACGATGGAGCAGGTCCTTCAAAAATATGCACCTTGTAAAATCATACATAACAGATGCGATTGCCCTATACACGGAGGCGATAAATGCTTTGCGGTTTACCGGAACAGTTTTTATTGCTTTTCGTGTGGGGCAGGCGGCGATTTGATTAAGTTTGTAAGTTTATTATTTGGCATCGGATATCGTCAAGCAATGATGAAATTGGATACAGATTTCGATTTAAATCTTTTTAAAAAGCTTTCCATTCAAGAACGACACAAGATTCGTGCAGAGAACGAAAAAAAGCGGTCTGAATTGGAAGAAAAAAGAGTTGCCAAACAATTAAACGCAAAAGCTTACAATGCTTTGTGTGCCTATTTTAACGAGTTAAAAGCGATGTATCCTAGCGCGAATGTTATTGAACAAGCATACATTGCAAGCTCGTTATTGGATTTGCTTTATGAAGATGAAGAATTTTTTTTGGATTATGAAAAACTAATAAACGCAATGCGTGAACGAATAGGGGGTGCGGATATTGATTGGTAATATTACGATTCCTGAATTTACTAAGAAGGATTATCTTGAGACAACAGAGCCTTTCAAATTTATCCTAAACAATTCCAGCAACCCTTTCGAACAGCAACAGCTTCTTTCTCTTGTTTCAGAACGAGCGAAAAACGAAAGTGTAAGAAACTTCAAAAATCTCTTTAATTCATATTTGAAAACGGTTAACGCATCAAACGGTATTGTTGACACCAATGTGACGGATTTCGATGGATTAGACCAAGAATTTAAGTGTGGACAATATGTGTGCGACCAATTTGGTGTATCGTTTGTAAGTCCGTTCGGAATGGAAATCGTTGCGTGCAACCATCCTATTGTTCCGGTTGAAAGATTCGTTAATGTTGATACGAATATAGAAAAAATCCGCCTTGCATATCAAAAAGGCGGTATGTGGAGATATATTACTGTAGACAAGGAAATACTTGCATCTGCTACAAAAATCGTTCAGCTTGCCAATTATGGTGTCGGTGTGAATTCTGAAAACGCAAAATATCTTGTTAAATATTTAACGGATATGGAACAAATGAATTACAACGACATTCCGGAAAGAAATTCGGTTGAAAGATTAGGATGGATCGAGAACCACGGTTTTTCACCATATGTAGAAAATTTATTTTTTGACGGAGAACTTACCTTTAACGATTTGTTTAACACCGTAAAAAGTAAAGGTTCATTTGATGTTTGGCTTACTGCAGTACGAAATGTTCGCAAAAAAGAACACACAGTTGCAAAAATTATGCTTGCGGCATCGTTTGCCTCTGCTTTGGTTGCTCCTTGTAACGCACTTCCGTTTTTTGTACATTTGTGGGGCGGTAGTGAAAATGGTAAATCTGTTGCAATGGTTTTGGGTGCATCGGTTTGGGCGAATCCTGCGATTGGCGAATATGTTAAAAGTTTTAATGGTACGGATGTATCGCAAGAACTTACGGCGGCTTTTTTAAATTCATTGCCATTGTGCCTTGATGAATTGCAGATTGAAAGCGGAAACCGAGACTTTGACAAAATGATTTATAAGCTTTCAGAAGGTGTTTCAAGAGGTAGAGGGAAAAAGAGCGGTGGATTACAGAAAATGTCCAAGTGGCGAAATTGTGTTTTGACTACCGGGGAGTTTCCTATATTAAATGAACACACAGGCGGCGGTGCCGTGAATCGTGTAATCGAAATTAACTGTGCAAACTTTAAAGTATTTGAAAATTCAAGAGATGTTTTTTTATCGGTCAGCCAAAACTACGGATTTGCAGGAGAAATGTTTGTGCATTTTCTTCAAGACGATAAAAATATGGATAGGGTACTAAAAAAGCAAGAAGAGATCCTCACAGAACTCACAAAAACCGAGGCTACAGAAAAGCAAGCACTTGCGGCATCACTTATACTTACTGCTGATTATTTTGCGACAGAATTGATATTTCGCGATGACAATCAGCTTCAGGTTTCGGACATTGCACCGTATCTTTCAACCAAAACACAGGTTTCTCCGAATTTAAGATGCTTACAGTATATATTGGATACCATTTCCATGAATCCCGACAGGTTTGATATGGATGAGACAAAGCCGCACATTGGAGAAATTTGGGGTAAAGAAACAGAAAACGAAATACACATCATCAAAACAAAGTTTGACAGCATACTTCGTGAAGGGGGTTACAATTCAACTGTATTTTTAGAATGGGCGAAGGACAACAAAGTCATCAGAATCGATAAATCAGGCAAGACATGTGTTACAACACGCATTTTTGACAAGGTTGCAAGATGTGTAGCATTAAAACGCTACAATCCCTTTAATGATGCGGAAAACGAGACTTCTGAAGTGGAACTTTTACCTTAAAAATTTTAGGGGTTGTAACACCGTAACACCTGTAACACCTATTTTTAACAAAAAAATATATATTGCGCGTGTATATAACTTACTCGATTTTATATATACTCTCTCGCGTGTGGAGATTATTTTTGGGTGTTACGGTGTTACAAGGTCAAAAAAACACCTTCAATCCCTTTTGTGGAGCGGGTTTGAGCTGTAACACCTAAGGTGTTACAAAGGTGTTTCAAAAATTACAAAAGGAGATTTAAAAATGGAATTACAAGAATTAGAAATTAAGGCGGCTAACCTTGAACCGCTACCGGGCAGAAGTGAACTTGATTGGTACGAACAAAATTTATTCTTAAGTTTGAGAAATATATATAGTTTATATCATTCAGGTGTTCTTTCTAAAGAAAAAGCTTCTGCAGAAAAAAAAGTTATATTAGCATCATACCATAAACAGAGAGAAATTGCAAGTATGATTGCAGCAAACGCATCAAGATTTGCGGAAAATAATGAAAAAAGCGAATGGATTAAAGCCGCTATTCATAAAGCAAAAACTAAAGAAGAAAAAGGCAAGCTTGCAATGGAATGTTTATACAGGCTTACGGGAGATAAGGCTATTTTATATGAAGCGGAGGCGATGTGATGTACAATATGCCGGAAAAAGGAAAACTTTATTCAACTTCAGAGGTGGCTGATATTTTTGGAAAATGCGATAATACTGTAATAAATTGGGTTGGTAAGGGATATATAAAGCCAAAACGCATCGGCAACAAGAATTATTATGACGGTGAGGATGTAATTAAACTTTTAGAATCCGGACTTGTTCGCAAGCCTAAAAAACCAAAAAGGAAGCGTGGAAATTTAGAGAAAAAAACGAGCATATGTGAGGAGTGTATAAAGCTTTTTAACGGTTGTGTTTGGGCGAGAGAACATAAACCTGTACCCGGTTGGGATGCCGAACGCATAAGAATTAAAGATTATAAAGATAAAGAGGTTTATCGAGTAAACGCTTGTCCGGAATTTGAACAAGAGCGGTTTTACATAGATGAAAACGGCGTCAAAAGAAGAGTGAACGAAGTCCAGGATGAATGGAAAGTAAAATCCGGATTCAAATTACCGTTTAATTTTTCCGAATAAATAAAAAGGAGTTTTGATATGTCTAAAAATTATTTAGCAAATTTAATGCGAAAAAAGAAGATTGATGCGTTCAATTCAGCAATGGCTTGTTGTATGGAGATTATGACCGTTGCACTTAATGATGAATTTGGGTTTGGCAAGGACAGACTAAAACGATTGGAAAAGCGGTTTAATGAGGTTTTTGTGGAGTATGGTTTGTTGGTTATGGATGATGTCAAGTATGGCAATACGAAGTTAAAACGCAGGGTGGCACAGATTATGGGAGAGGATGTGCAGAAATGACAGACGAACAGATTATAAAGGCTTTGAAGCATTGTTTTATAAATGAAAATTGCGAGGGGTGTCCTTTATTCGTAGATGATGGTGGCGATTGCCTTAAAGAAGTTGGAATAGCAGCCCTTGACCTAATCAACCGCCAAAAGGCAGAGATTGAGAGGTTGAAATCGCACTCAAATTATAAAGTTTGGACTGTAAGAGATAAAGCTCTTGTATTAACCGAAACACTTGAAGATTACGAAGAGTTTAAGCGAAATATTGAATCCGAAGCAATAAAAGAGTTTGCAGAGCGGTTGAAAGCAATCTTTAACTCTGGCATAAGGGTTTATGACAGAAGGTGTAGTGTCGGTGGTGTATTGCATAACATTGACAACCTTGTGGCAGAAATGACCGATGGTAAGGACATAAATGTCCCAGCCAAATGAAAGAACAATTTTAAGGAGTAAAAATTATGACGATAGAACAAATTGAATTAAGAAAAATTTTAACGCAGATGTTGGCAGAAAATGGACTTAATAGAGAAACTATTAAGGGTTTTGTAAGAGAGATTATTGAAGAAAAAATTGACAAAAGTATAAATGATATTATACATCAAACATCATCAGTAAATATGGATAATGCTATTAATAGAAGAGTAGACAAATTTATTGATAATGAAATAGACAAAGTTGTAAGAGGTGAAATTCATAAACAGATTAACGGTCATTTTAACAATATATCTGTAAGTGTAAAACTTACCGACCCAAACGGCAAAGTAAAAAGAAGCACTACAAAAAGCTATTAAACCACAATAAAATCGCAATTCAAAGGAGTGATAACGAATGACAGAGCGTGAGAGATTGGTGGAGTTGATAAGACAAGCTGAATTTGCTTATTTAGATTTTTCAAAAATGCACCCTTGCGAAAAGTCGCTAAAAGATTTTACTGCCGACTACCTTATTGCAAATGGCGTAATTGTACCGACACATAAACCGATTGGTGTTGTTCCTAACAGAGATAAATTTATATCGGATGTTTGTTGCCCATATTGTGATGCTCTTTTGTCTGGATATTATGGGGATGACCCACCAAAAATAATAACTTGCTATAAGTGCGGTGAATATTTGGATTGTACGAAGTTGATTACAAATTAAACCTGAAAACAAAAAAAGATACCCTGCAAATTGGAAAGAAATTCGCAAAGAAATTTTGAAAAGAGCGGAAAATAAGTGTGAATTTTGCGGAATAGAAAACTATACAGTAAGAGAAAATGGTAGCCGAGTTGTGTTGACTATTGCACATTTAAACCATACTCCCGAAAATTGTGAGCCTGATAATTTAAGAGCATTGTGTCAAAAGTGCCATAACAAATATGATGCAAAACACAGAGCGGAAACACGAAAGAAAGGCGGCGTGCAGGAATGAAAACTTATGCGTGTGATTCTTGCAAAACAATGATTGATGACCCATACAAGGTTAAAATGAAAGAGTTTTATTATGCCGCAGAATATGATTGGGGATTGCGTTTCCCGGTTGAAGCGAAGACAAAACAAAAAATTCACCTTTGCGATAAATGCTTTTTGGGGTTGCGTACTATTGCAGAACGGAAAGAAGGTGAGGAGTGATGGCTGAATGGATAAGTGTTAAAGATAGATTGCCCGAACAAGAGGGATGGTATTTAGTTTACACTATGCCCGACAAGAAACACAAAAGCGTTAATAAAGCAGAATTTCGCAAAGGTTATGAATGGAATAATTTTAAATCATATTGGCGTGGTACAGGTGGTCATTGGGGGAATGTTGCATATTGGATGCCATTACCCGAACCACCACAGAACGATTTTAAGGAGTGAGAGTATGTGTAAAGAATTTATAATTTGTGGCTTTAGTGGTATTGGGAAAAGTACGGCAGAGCAAAAGCACAGACAAATAATGGATATGGAAAGCTCAGGTTGGCACTATCTTTTTGAAAACGGATTTATAATCGGAGAGAATCCAAAATTTCCGACAAATTATATTGATAGTTTGATTGAGCTTATGGAAAAAGGCGAAGCGAGGTTCTATTTGTTATCTTGTCATAAAGAAGTAAGAGAAGAATTAAAAGCAAGAGGGATTGACTATATCATAGTATTGCCCACCATTGAACAAAAGAACGAATACCTTAAAAGATGGCTTAAAAGAGGCTCACCTATTGAGTTTATAAAGTCAATGAATGATAGGTGGGAATATATGATTAAGTCTTGTGAAGAAGATGATGCACCAAAAATACACCTATCAAGTGGTGAATATATAAGCGATTTAGTTTGTTTATAAGGAGATAATAAAAATGAGTATATTAGTAGAAATGCCTTGCAAGGTTGGACAAACGATTTATTATCATTTTCAGTTTAGTAACAAAAGCATTTTACCGTTTACACGCAAGGCAAAAGTCAAGAAGATATATTGCAATAACAGTAAAATGAATTTTATTGTTGACGCGGAATTGATGGATGCAAAAGAAAAAGGAATAATGAAGTCATTCGATTTTGATGATTTCGGCAAAACCGTATTTCTCACCAAAGAGGAAGCAGAAAAGGCTTTGAGAAAGAAAGGATGTGAGGGGAAATGAAAACGAAAATCTGCGATTTAAAAATCAAAGATATAGCAAGTGTAAATTCAATCACACAAGCATTATTATTGAATGGCTATGAGGTGCAATCTGCGGTTATGTGGAAAGAGTTTCCGCAAACAGGGATTGATTGCTTTATGATTGCAATATTCGACAACCCAACCGAGAAAGGCGGTGGTGAGGAATGAACATCTTTTGCAGAGTAGACGATTGCAGATATATGGAAAATGGTTTTTGCAAACGAGGGGATATAAGCATTGATAAAGATTTAGAATGCGAAGATTACGAGAGTTATCTTGATACAGAAGAATGGAAGAAACCATTTTGGAAGAGAATGCTTGACAAAGATAATAATCGTATTTGCCGTGTTAAGTATTATGGAAAAGAAATGGAATACAATGGCAGAAAATTCTTTGCTGAAAACAAAAGCGAATATGCCCGTTTGACAGATGAACTCACTGGAATGAGTAGCGGTACAATCGAGTTTATCAAAAATAATTTTGACAAGGTGCTTGAAGCAGCAAACAGAGTTGAAATTCTACTTCAAGAATTGCCTATTGCTCTCTATGATGAACAAAAGAGAGTATTTACCTATGAAGAGAAAGGCGGTGGTGAAAAATGATACACGAATTAAAGATATTGCCGCACTTTTTTAAAGATGTTATAAAAGGCGAAAAAACATTTGAAATACGAAAGAATGACAGACCTTTTCAAAAAGGCGATTTGTTAGCATTAAACGAGTATGACGGACAATATTACACGGGTTATAGTTGTCTTGTTTATGTTGACTACATTTTGAATGATGCTGATTATGTCAAAAAAGATATGATTGTTATAGGGATAAAGCCTTGCTCGGTTTATAAGCATATAGACCCTTTTAGGCCGAGTGATTTGAGTAAAGATTATTCTGTTCCGTTTGCAACAACCGGGATTAAGGAAAAAGGCGGTGTGCAGGAATGACAAATTATGAGGATATTAAAAATATGAGTAAGTTAGAATTGGCAAACTTTTTAAGCGAATTAGAATATAAGGCTATTAGCGGAAAGTCAAAATATGTTCACGAGAGGGAAATGTGGCTTGATAAAGAGAAAGGCGGTGCGGAGTGATGGTTGAAAGTTTAAAGACACAGATACAAGAGGCGTTTGCCGAATGTTATCAGCTTGACGATGTTGCAAGACTGTATTTTGAAATAAGAACAGAAATTGAAGAACAGTTAAATCATATGAATTTTCAAATTGCATTAGAAATGAAAAACGATGGAGTTTTGGATGAGGAAGGCGGTGCGGAGTGATGGCTAAAATAAGCGATTTTGATATGCTTCAAATCCTGCAGAGCGAGTTGGTAAAGGTTTTAAATGAACGAAAAAGCGTTGAAAAATGGTTTCCTCGTTCTTGTTGCAAAGCGAAAGTACACAGATTGCGAATGCAAATACAAGAGGTAATGGTTCGTATTGAAAGCAAGTGCGAAACTTATTATAAAAACGGAAAGGAGGATTGGGAGTGATGGCTGAAGTTATGAACATAAAGAATGGTAAAGGTTTACTTCCTTGTCCGTTTTGTGGGAACGAGAAATTGGAAATTACAAATCCCATCGGAGCTGGAAGTTTTGCAAATATAACTTGTTTGTCTTGTTATGCAACGGGTGGGCTTGGTGTTACGAAAGACGATGCGATTAACAAATGGAACACACGCACACCAAAAGAAAGAGGTGGGGAGAAGTGAAAATAGAAACAAAGTATGATTTAGGTCAAGAAGTGTATTATGTAAGAGATGAATATACCGTTGAAAAAGGCGAGGTTATGACAATATATTTTGACGGCACATTTAAGAATATACCGAAATACGAAATCGAATATAACGGAAATGTATTTTGTGAAGATGATATTTTCTTGACCGAACAAGAAGCCAAGCAAAAGGCACAATCTTATATAAGGCGGTGATTAAATGGCTTGTTATATTGATGCGGAAGAATTTTTAAAAGATTTGCACAATAGTAAAATATTGTTTAAGGGGACATATGCACAAGGAATATTGTTTTTTGGTTTGTTTGATAACATTATAAATCGACAACCCACAGCAGATGTGGTGGAAGTATGCAGGTGTAAGGACTGCAAACATTTAGGGTGTAAACTTTCGAAGGACAAATATGCTTGCAATAATCTCTGTATGCCATATTGTTCAGCAGATGATTTTTGCAGTTGTGGAGAAAGGAGAACGGACAATGGAAATTAACGATATGTTATGCAAACACATTTATAATATTCAAGCAAAAATCTCTGAAAAGAAAGAAGAAATTATAATGCAAACGATACGAGAAATCGGTGGCGAAACATTTTATGAAATCACGATTGACAGAGATAAGGTTCTTGAAGCTTTGACTATGTATAAAAACAAAGATGACTATGTGGAAGTGAAGCATGGGGAGTGGATAAAAAAGCCATATATTTCAAGATTGCTAAAAAGAACAGTAAAAAATGAATATATTGTTACTTGCTCGGTTTGTGGATTTGATAGTATATGCGAGTCGAATTATTGCAGAAAATGCGGTGCTAAAATGGAAGGAGATAGGAGAGAATGAATGTGGACATTATGTTTTCAAGCAAGACAGACAAGTGGGCAACCCCACAATGGTTCTTTGATGAATTAGATAAAGAGTTTCATTTCACTTTAGATCCTTGTGCTGATGAATTTAATCACAAATGCGAAAAATATTATACGGAAGAGCAAAATGGTCTCCTTCAGGATTGGGGCGGAGAGGTGGTGTTTTGCAATCCGCCTTATGGCAATAAAGAAACAGGGGTTTGGACAAAAAAATGCTATGAAGAATCAATTAAACCTAATACCACAGTTGTACTTCTGATCCCGGCAAGAACAGACAGAATTTCATTTCACGAATACATATACGGCAAAGCTGAAATCAGATTCATTAAGGGTAGATTGAAATTCGGAGATGGTAAGAATTCTGCTCCGTTTCCGAGTATGGTTGTAGTTTTTAAATAACAGTTAAAAATGAAAGGAGATAAAAATGATTGAATTACTTTTACTTGGTATGGTTGGCATGATTGGTACTGAAATTGGTATGAATGGGTGGTTTTGGCTTTTGCACTCAATCGCAAGTGTCTTATGGATTGTGAAGTTTATTTGTTATGCTGTAAGTGATTAATGTGAAAGGAGTAAAAAATGATGATTAGAAAGAAAGAATTGAACGAAAAACTTGGAATTCTTGAATACCTTATACATAGATTGGAGTACGATATTAAGGAACAAGAAAAAAATATAGAATCTCTTGAAAAAAACACGAAAGCACTCTTTGAAGAATATGTTATCGGTGCAAATAATTTAGTTTGCCCGGTGTGTGGAGATAAAGTGCATATTGTAATCGATGATAGATTCAAAAGTGTTTTCGCAAGTCCACACATTGAAAACAATGGAACTTTTGTTTACAAGATTAAGTGCAACAATCATTGTGTAGGTGTTCGTGATGAAAATATTTTGAGCGCAATTAACAAATTCAAATCGTTAAAGGTTGGTGATGAAGATGAAGAAGCCGGTACCACCTTGTAAGGGATGCGAAAGCAGAGCTGTCGGGTGCAGGAATAGTTGCGGTGCGTGGATTGCGTATGAAACTGAAAAAAGCTGAATACCAAAAAGCGTATTCACAGTATGAAAAAGGTATGAGGGACATGGAACATATCGTTATAAGTCGTGCGTTGAATCAACGGAAAAAATACAGAAAGTAAAAAAAGGGGGAATATTTGTGGAAGACAGATGTGTAATGTGTGGTGAAGTTATTCCTGAAGGAAGAATGTATTGTATCAATTGCGGTCAAAGAAATATAAAATTGAACAATCCGAAAGCTCCTTTTTGGAAAGTTGAAGATATGGCTGATAAACGCACAAGAGAAGAACTTTTTAATGATTGGAAAGAAAAAGTGCGAGAGGAATTTTCAAAGGGTGACCAACAAGCCAAAGCGGATTTAGGGAAGCCAAACCTTTCTCTCGTTCCCAAAGAGATTATATACGAAATCGAAAAGGTGCGTAGCTTTGGTGTTAAGAAGTACAAAGATCCTGACAATTGGAAAAAGGTTTCGGCAGAAAGATATCATCAGGCATTGTTAAGGCATTGCTTGGCTATATGGGATGATATGTATGCAACAGATAAGGAAAGCGGATTGCTCCACTTATCCCACATTGCAACCAATGTTTCATTTCTGCTTGAGATGATGAAAGACGAGGGGTGATGCCTGTGTTCAAGAAAAGACGCGGAATCCGTATTCCATATAACAAGCAGGGTTTGATTTACTTCACCTGCGTAAACTTTTCTGATATGCCCGAAGATATTCAAACAAAAATAAAAAAACTCTGTGAAGAAGTCGGCGGCGATGAGTATGCTGATGTCCTCTACAGAGTAGTTACAGACAGTAATCGTAGCATCCGAAGTTTGTCTATGGAATATCACATAAGTGAAACACAATTATACCATTATCGAAAGAAATTTTACGAAAGATGGGATTAAATGTCCTGTAGGAGCGATAGGAATTTGTTTTGACAACTACATCATTTTAAAATTTCCTGAAGAAAGAAAAAAAGAGGCCTCATTTGTTGAGGTCTTTTTTTATTAGGTCTTTAATATATCTTTGCTTGTTTGGTTGCTCTTGTACTTTATCCCAAAGTTCGGTATCGGAAGCATAAAACTCAACTAATATCTTCTTAACCTTTTCAGCTTTGTACTTTGCTTTTGCTCTCCTTTGTGCTTCTGTCATAGGCGACATTTTTTCATCACTCCGTTCATTGTAAATCATATCGATTATATCAGTTATAGGTTGATTTGTCAAGGTTTGGCGTTTTGCCTGTTTAATCTTCCAACAAATGTTTCAATATTCTTCTGTATTCTGATTCAGGCAAATTCGCGTTCTCGCAAATATAATCAATAAAATCCTGATTGTCTATGTCCATTGTATCAAAGTAGCCATTAAGCAGTAAAATCATGTTGTAAATTACAGTATCTTTATTCATCATATCCCAACTCCTTTTCATACGGACAGTTTCCGCAAGTTTCTACCTCGCATATAGAGCAAAGTAAAATTGCATTGTGGCAGTTTTCACATACTGCCGTTCTTGATTTACCATCCCACACTATTTCGTTGATGTGTTCGCAGTATGGACAGTATTCTTCAAAATCATAAGGCTTGCTCATATTATTATCCTTTCTCACCTATCTCATCAGTACAAGGCGGTGAACCCTTGCAGACCGCACAAGGCGGTTTCGATTAGTTTGTTTTTCTTACTTCGGTTACTCTGATGTAGTTGTTTATGTTGATTGAATATGTTCCGTCGTTTAAGTATTTGTCAACATAAGGCATGCCGAGTACATTCGTTCCGTTGTGGTATTCATCTTCACCAATGCCAACAACAGTATGCAGTTCATATTTTGAATACACATCATCATATATATAAACCTTGTCGCCGATTTTAAGGTTTGACGTGTTGACAAGTTCTGCCTTAAAAAAAATCTTCACCGAGTTGTTCGTCTTTGGGTTGTGCTTTATCGATGATCATCAGCATTTCTGTTTGGTCGTAATTGTCCTGTTCTGCACCTTCAAAGAATTGTCTACCAACAATTTCCCATTTATCTATGATGTAAACTCCGTTGTCCCAGTTATCACAATCAAGATTGCAGCAATAGTCAATGCAGATGCTATTTGAACCACCGAAGAAATTTCCGATAACCTGACACAATCTCGCCCAACCGTAATTGCTTTGACTTGGTGACGTGTAACCTTTTAGTTCACAATATTTCAAAAATGCTTCTACGCTATCCCTTCCACCATTCCAATGAAGGTAAATGCCCAAATCTCCTGATTTGCTTACATCTAATGCTTTGCTTGTTGTAATTACTGCTCTGTTTCCCATAAAAATTTCTCCTTTCATTTAAGGGTTTATACCCTGACCGCCTTTGGCGGTTTCGTCGTAATTTTCAACGACTCATCAGAGGGTTTCTTATCTTTATGCTATACAACTAAAAATCTGTGCTATCAAATTATAATCGCTATAGTCTGCCGATTCTAAAGGCGAATGGAATGCTATTTCCATCCAAGACACGAAAAACCATACACACATTACTGTTGTCAGGAATTTTAATGCTTTCATGTTCATTCCTCCTCATCTTCAGAAAATTCCATCTCTGCAATCTGTTCCCAAGCTTCATCAGGTGTGTAACCTAATTGAATCAATTCATCGTATGTGTCTTTTCTTGAATTTGTCATTTTTTAAATCCTCCTTTTAAAATGCCAAAACGTGATTGATTTCATATCGTTCTCTTGCGTCTTGTAATTCTTGAAGAATATCTCGTCTACACCATTTTTCATCATCAGAACATAACCAAATAATTGTTGCAATTTCTTCAATGGTACACCCTGACTCGTTTGCATAGAAGAGTTTTTCATACTGTCTATTTGTGCCGTAACCGAACCAATCATTCTTGATGCACATTTTTCTTAATACCTCATTTGTTGTTACTGTGTAATTTTTCATTTCTCATCTTTCCTTTCGGTTTGTTTTTTTGTATCACCATTGGGTGACATCATCATATTACCATAGGGTGATATGGTTTGTCAAGTACTTTTTTGAAATTTTTAAAAAATTTTTTTCGCACCTATAAAAAGTCCGTGATAACTGACGGCTTATCTGTGGTATACTCATCGTGTAATATGAGATAATTCTATTCAGCACGGTGTTCGACAATAAGGTCGTAAGAGGTTCAATATGTCTATTATGCAGGGGTGGGAGCGGACATACATAAAGAGGTGATATTTAATGGCAAGAGGAAAAAAGACATCTCCTGAAGTTATATACCAGGTTATGACTTCATATGCGATTACGAATAACTTGAGCGAGACCGCAAGGCAGACGAACATGCCATTCGGTACAGTCAAGAACATCGTGGACAACAATAAGAATGCGGATGAATTCAAGATTCTTCAAGACCAAAAACGAGACGAGTTCAACGAAAAAGCCTCTGCCATCATAGACAAGCTACTTGAACGCATTACTAGTGAAGTCGATAACGTGGATAAGGATATCCCTCTCAACCACCTGACTACAGCGATGGGAACATTATATGATAAGAGGGCGTTGAATAGAGGTGAATCTACCAATAATATAGGCTTGGCTACGAATTTATCATTGGATAAGCTTGCGGAAATATCAGGATTTTCCAAAAAGGACGATGATGACGAATGACAAGAGAAGAACAACAGTTTGCTATAGCCTTGATGCACGAATCTTACGCAACATATTGTTATTTTGTGCATAAAGGAAAGTGGCTTGATACAAAATTCCACAAATTTCTTGCAAACAAGATACAGACCTTCGTTGAGACACAGACTGGCAATCCTTACGATATATTGGTTATATCTACACCACCGCAGCACGGCAAAAGCTTAACTGTTACAGAGACCTTTCCGTCGTATTATGTAGGCAAATATCCTGACAAGCGATGCATTATTGCTTGTTATAACGATGATTTTGCGGGTAAATTCGGCAGAAGGAACAAACAGAAGTTAGATGAGTTCGGCAGACATATCTTTGGTATAAGGCTGAAAAAATCGTCTGATAGGGATATGGAGATTGCCGACCATAGCGGTTCAATCATTACAAGAGGTATTATGGCTGGTATCACGGGTAATAGTGGTGACCTTATTATCATTGATGACCCCATAAAGAACCGACAAGAAGCTGATTCAGAGACCTACAGAGAGAGGTTGTGGGAAGAATGGCAGAATTCAATTAAGACGAGAACGCAAGCAGGCACAAAGATTATCATCATTCAGACGAGATGGCATGAAGATGACCTATCAGGTAGGGTAATTCGCGAGGAACAGAATGTTGAAGTGGTGAATATTCCGGTTGAAGCCGAAGAAAATGATGTGTTGGGCAGACAGATAGGCGATGCCTTATGTCCTGAAATCGGTAAAGACAATGCGTGGCTACAGATGTTTAAGCGAAGTTATCTATCTGACCCCAACGGCGGTGGTTCTCGTGCCTGGAATGCCCTTTATATGGGTAGACCAACATCTGCAGAGGGTAATGTGTTCAAGAGGGAATGGTGGAAATACTATAATAGGTTGCCTGACAATATACAATTGGTCGGTATATCGGTGGATGCAACATTCAAGGATAGTGATACATCTGACTTTGTAGCTATTGAGGTTTGGGGAAAGCTTAATGGTGACTATTATCTTATAGATTTAATTAAGAAGCGAATGGACTTTCCTGAAACGTTGAGAGCCATTCGTTATATGGCTGATAAATACCCCAATAAGCACAGTATTCTCGTTGAAGATAAAGCGAATGGTAGCGCGATAATTTCGATGTTAAAGCACGAAATCGGCGGTATTATAGCTATCACACCTAAAGAAAGTAAGGTTGGGAGAGCGAATGCAATTACAGGCATAGTGGAAGGTGGAAATGTTTATCTTCCTGAATATGCGGATTTTACGGCAGAATTCGTTGAAGAATTCGCAAGCTTTCCTAACGGAGCACACGATGACCTGGTGGATGCTTGTACTCAATTTATCAATCACTTCAAGTTCCGACAAGCTGATTATGTTGAAGATACAAGGTCAGATTTTGAAAAGCAATTGGAGGACTTCCGCAATCGTAGACTATGCGGTAAAAATAAATCAAGAAGGAGTTATTATTGATATGTTTGTTAAGAGGTTTAAACGAAAGTGTTCAGTAAGAGGATGCAAGAATACATCCAATGTGTATTTGGTGTCCAAGAGACGAGAAATGGGTGGTACAATCGGCATTTGTACAGACTGCTTAAAAGAAGCCACAGAAAGCATTAAAGGTTATACAGAGCCGATTAAGGTTGTCAGAGAAGATGCTCCTTTGTTCCCTCACCCTGAATTGAACAAGGATGCATATACTATTGATGAAAATGTTGAATCCAAAGAGATAATCGAGGATGCCGTTGCGGATGAATCGGTGACTGACGTCGTTGCCAAAATTGATGCTGACGAAGAAATCAAAAGAACACGAAAAAAGCGTAGAACAAGTGGTGAATAAATGACTATATATATATTGTTATGTGCAGTAATCATAATTCAAGCTATTATCCATTGTGTAGAGAGGCGGGATATGTTGAATCGCATTATGAGTAAGTCCCTCACTGAATACAGAAGCGATGATACCCCTCCACAACATATTCCGTCTGCCCACGATAGAGTAATAAAGAGATGGCGAAACAAGGTAGGTGATGAATAATGAGTTTTAGATTTAAACCACCTATTGATGGTGTTATCGGTAGCATTGGTAGTTTGTTTAGTCTTAACAAAGGTAAGGACAAGGAAGGTGCTATTGATGTAGATGAAGAGGGCAAAACCCTATTTAAAGAGGATATAATCCAAAAAGTAATGGATGAATTGCAACGCAGAAAAACGGAGCGTAGTCCTCTTGAACAACAATGGACATTGAATGCTAACTTTTTGGTTGGCAATCAATACTGCGAAATCAATCCTTACAGGGGCGATATTGAACAGTTAGAGCCTGTATATGATTGGCTTGAACGAGAAGCATTTAATCAAATTGCACCCTTGATTGAGACTCGCATTGCAAACTTAAAAAAAATCAACTATATGATGAAGGTTAACCCTGCAACCAACGAACTTGATGACTATGCAAAAGCTGAAGTGTCTACAAGCGTGTTGCAACACACTCAGAAAGTGTCTGACTTCGAAAGTAAGAAAAATACAATGATAAGTTGGGAAGAGTTAACCGGCAACTGCTTTTGGCTGTCTTGGTGGGATAAGGATAAAGGCGAAAAATACGCAGTAGAGCAACTTTTAGAGATTGATGACAACGGAGTTGAGAAATCTAAAGAAACTGCCTATTATCAGGGAGATTTGGACTATGGATTGATTACTCCATATGAACTTTATCCTGAAAGCATATTCAAACAGACTGTTGAAGCACAGCGATCAATTATACTTGAACAAGTTAAGACTGTAGATGATATTTATGATTTGTATGGTGTAAAGGTGGAAGGAAGCAACATTGAAACCTTTGAATTGACACCTCTTGCATCAGGCGGTGGCTTTGGGTATGAGAATACTACAGTAACCATCGGTCACAGAACAATTGATAACGCTGAAAAGGTAATTACATACTTTGAAAGACCATCAAAGCATAAGCCTAACGGACAGATGATTATTATTATCGGTGATAAGGAGCTTGTGTATTATGGTGACTTGCCGTATAGCCGGATTCCTATTATTCAATCGATGTGTATAGAGGTAGCGGGACAATTCTTCGGAAAGTCAACTATAGAGAGAATGATACCGATTCAAAGGGCATACAACGGATGTGTGAACAGAATCCACGAATATATCAAGAGAATTGCTATTGGTAGCTATATCGCTGAAGAAGGTTCTATCAATATTGAAGAATTCGAAGCGGAAGGACAAGCACCGGGCAAAATCATTATATATAAGCAAGGTTCGGATGCTCCGAGACCTATCCAAATCGGTCAATTACCGAGTGAAATCCTGCAAGAACGATACAATTTGAAGCAAGATATGGAGTATGCCGCAGGCGTATCACAGCTTATGGTATATGGACAAGCACCATCCGGTGTAACGAGTGGCAGAGCGTTGGATAACCTGATGGAGATTGATAATACAAGACTGTCGCTTACAGGAGACCATATTCGTAATTCTGTGAGAAAGCTCGCGATTCTGTGGCTTGAAATCTACAAAAAGTATGCTACAACACATAGGATTGTAAACTATGTCGGTGGAAACAACATTGGAAAAGCAATTGTTTGGAGTAACGAAGATATTAACAGTTATGATGTTGATTATGTGACCGAAAATGAATTGCTTATGAGCGAAGAAGCACAGAAGCAGAGATTTTTCGATGCTTATAATATGGGTTTGTTTACAGATGCAAACGGAAGGATTCCCGAAAGAGTAAAGCAGAAAGCATTGGAATATATGAAGTGCGGAAATTACTCCGACATTATGAGCATTAATCAGCTACAAATTCAAGCGGCACAAAGAGAAAATGTGTTCTTTGAGAATGGTGTTATTCCTGAAGTGTCTGATTTTGACGAACACGAAATACATATTGAGGAGCATTTAAGATATGTTCTGCAAATGGATTTCCAATTACTGAAAAAGAAAAAGCCTGAATTTGCTGAAGCTTTAGAAAACCATATAAGACAACATAAAGAGATTGTCAAACAAGAAGAACAGCAACAGATGATGGCTATGATGGGTGCACAAGGTGGTGTAATGAATGGTTAAAGACGGATGGTATTACTGCAAATGTGGAAAAAAACTGTTCAGGGTGCTTCCCGAAACAAAACTTATCAACTTTGTTGCGTATTGTACCAAATGCAAAACTGAAAAAATAATAAATATTTAGAGCCAGAACCTAAGAGTCAGAGCCGTTATCCGAAATTATCGGATGATTGGCTCTTTTTATTTTTTAAATTTAAAAGGAGTGAACAAAATGCCAAATTTTGACGAAGCAAGAGAAGCGGTCGAAGAGATGTTTGCAAATGAAGCACAAGCAGACCGCGAAGAAGAAATGCAAGAAGAAAATGTCGAACAGACAGAAAATGTTGCGGAGGAAACGCCTACAGAAACTGTAGATACAACCGAACAACCGGAAGTTCCTGTATCACCTGAAGAAGCTGTTTTGGATAATGCCGTTAATACCGCAGAAATTGCGGCACAAGCGGCACAGGAAAAAGATATGCAGTTACAACAGGCATTACAGGAAATCGAAGCTTTAAAGGCGCAAAATCAACAGATGCAAGGCACACTTGAAGAGGTGTCAAGGCAAAACGAAGAAAACTTGATTGAGGAAGCGTTAAAACCGCCTACACTCGATATTAATGGTCTTGCGTTTGCAGATGAAGAGACAATTGCACGGGCACAGGCTGAATTTGCCGAAAAAATGTCTGAATATAATCGTAAGCAGATTATGAAGGAACTTGAACCTACGCTTGCATTTGCGAAAAAAGGAATGCAAGAAGCGGAGAGAGCAGACACGCTTGAAGCATTGGCACAAGTGCCTGAATTACAGGGTATCACTGAAATGCTTCCGCAGTTGGAAAGAATCATTGCAAACAACAGATGGTTGCAATCAGAAGATATGCCTCTTGATGAAAAGCTTATCAATGCTTATGCAATTGCAAGAGGTGTAAACTCCATCAACACACCGCCTGAACCTGAAAAGAAGCTTACAGACGATGATTTGATGAAGCTTTATGATGAGAATCCTACATTTCAGGAGCTTATCGAAAAGAAGAGAATTGACGCTCTTAAAAACAGTCAGCAAGTGCCACCGTTTTCTGCAAGTAGCGGTGCGGTAAATGCGGCACTCAATATAAAAGGAAAACCAAAAAGCTGGGATGATGCTTCAGAAAGAACACGAAAAATGTTCGGTTTGGAGTAATCCCAAAAACAACCAAAGTTAAAAATTTTATTTAGGAGATGATTTTTTTATGGCTCAGAATTTAATCACTTTTGAGAAGGCATTAAAAGAAAACTATTTGCCTGTCTGGAGAAACGGTTTGACAACCGAACCCACAGCTTTGCTCGGCAAGATTAAGAAGGTACCGCTTAAATCTAACAAGATTGTAGCGACTGCTCCCGTTGGTCTGTCCGGTGGCTTTGGCTTTGGTGCTGAAGGTCTTGCTACTCCTGCGGCAGGTGGCGTTAAGTTTGAAAGATTTGAAACAAACGCAAAGGATATGTATGTTAATATCGCAATTTCTACCAAAGCGGTAAGACTTACAGGCTCCGGTGGTGCAATGGCTAATGCTCTTGATACCGAAGTTAAAGCGGCTTATGAAACCGCAAAATGGAATGTTGGTCGTGCTTTGTTTGGCAATGGTACAGGCGTTTTGACAACTATTGTAGATGGTAACACCGGTGTAAACATTGTTAATGTAAACGATGTTTCTAAACTCAAGGAAGGTTTGATTGTTGACTTGCACACATCCAATGGTGAAGTTCAGACAAAAGGTGCAAGAATCAAAACCGTTGATAGAGCAACCAAAACTGTTACTTTCTACGATAATGTGAACGCAACCAACGATGGTTTCATTGCTGTTCAGAACTCTTACAACAAAGAAATCACAGGCTTGGGTGCCATCTTTGATGAAGATGTATCTACCATCTACGGTGTAAACAAAGCAGAAAACGCTTTCTTGATTCCTACCGTTGTAGATGCAAACACCGATATTGATGATAGCGTTATTTGGGATGCTGTTGAAGGTGCAGAAACCTACAAAAACTCCAAAATCGATATGATTCTTATGGGTAAAGGTGCATACAAGCACTACATTGAATATTTGAGAACAAACAACGTAAGAGTTGAATCTATGACCAAAGAAATTACAGGCGGTTTCAAGGCAATTGACTATGCATTTGGTAACAGAAGCATTGATGTTGTATATGATCAGTTTGTTCCCGAAAATGAAGCTTGGTGTGTTGAAAGCGGTGCTTTGGAACTTCATACTCAGGAATGGGATTTCGCAGACCTTCAGGGCGGCGGCATCTTCAACCTTATGGAAAATTCCTCTGTATATCGTGCATTGCTTGCAAACTACGGCGATTTGATTTGCACAAACCCCGGTGGTTTGGTTCGCATTAAGAACTGTGCATAATGTTAAAACAATTCCTCTGATTGAGGTATGAATGTCGGTTTTCCCTGCGGTGGTCTAAAAAAACGGCTACCGTGGGGAATATTGGCACTTGCTGAACAATTTTATATACACGGTGGTGATAATATGACAATTCTTGAAATATTTGAAAAGGTAAACTTGGTAATCCCTATTGAGCAACGAGTTTTCTTCAATTTCTTTGAAGATACAGTAAATGAATTACAGTCGTTGTATGGGGATTTTGTGTTTATTCAAGACAAAAAGGCGGGACCTGAAAACGGAAATTCTTATATTATTAGTGTGGATGCAAACGGAAACAAATATTTAGATGGTATCATCCGCGATGACAGTATAGTAGTAAACGATTCCAAAAAGGTCTCTGATGTAAGTTATACTCCACCCAAAAGTCTGAACGATGATAATGTTGTGTTACCGCTATACCACAACGCCATCGTCGACAACATTCTGTTTTTGGCAAATAAAGGCGAACAATATAAGGGTGAGTTTATCAGAAAATCAAGAGATGCTTACTTGAAATATTGGAACGATAACGCGAAAGGCAGACGAGTAAGAAGAATGAGGTGGTAAATATGTTTGATAGTGGAATATCTGCTAAAGAACTTGTTGAAGAATTGGTAAGCGAAGTTGATATTGCTTTGGATATTCCGGATGCAACATATATATCGTGGCTCAATTCGTTACAACAAATTTTATATACAGAAGTAATCAAGGAACAAAAGAAAATAAAGCTTGAGCGTGAAGGTGACAATTCAATAGATATTTCACCCGATGATGTCGGAAATAATGAAAGCACACCGCGTTTTGAGGATATACACGCAATTTATGCGGATGGTTCGCAGTTGATTAAGTCTACCGTCGCAAGCGGAGTTATTTTCCCTGATACATTTTATAAAGATGACAACAAAATTGGATTAAATACAAACAAAACAAGCATTGAGATTGTGTATTTTGTAAGACCGTTGCTCATCGGCGAAAACGGAGGCGAAAATGTTATGGTTCCCGTGGAATTTATTGACCTTGTTAAAGCGAAATTGCGTGGCGAGGCGTATAAATTGGCAAACGAAGATGAACTTGCGGCAAAATGGTTGAATGATTACAATGTTTTGTTAGAAATTTTCAAGGTGTGGTTATCAGAAAAATCTGCTAAATTTGGATTATAAGGAGTGTGTTTAAATGGCAAAAAAGAAAAATGAAAACACTCTACAGTATTTGCAAATGCCTTTGCCAAACGGCAGAAGGTATTCCAAAATGACAAAAATCGATTTTGGCGGTTTAAACAAAAGATACACCATTGATTCCGG
>JAZRPI010000233.1:0-1597 GCA_045649165.1 Eubacteriales bacterium
TTACTTTTCTTCTTTTGGAGTTTCTTTTTTTGCGAGCATTGATGACTGACGTGCAATTTCAATTATTATGCCCGTATTTACAAAATAAATTGCTTGTTTGATAGCATTTTTTACAGCTTTTGCATCAGAACTTCCGTGCGCTTTAATAACGGGTTTTGAAATTCCGAGAAGGGGAGCACCGCCATATTCAGATGCATCAAACTTTTTCTTGAAAGTTTTGAGATAACCCTTCAAAACAAGCGCAGATGCCTTAGTTACGGGGTTTTTCATAAACAAGTCCGTAAGCTGTTCTATCATAAATTTGCCAAAGCCTTCTGTTAATTTGAGAACAACGTTGCCTGTAAAACCGTCGGTAACAATAACGTCAGATTTTGCAAAGGGGATATCTTTACCTTCAATATTGCCTATAAAATTAACGTCAGAATTTTTGAGTCTCTGGTATGCTTCTCTGTGTAAATCTGTACCCTTAGTTTCTTCCGTGCCGTTGTTGAGAAGACCAACTGTTGGTTTTTTGATTCCATGCAGTCTTTCCATATAAATCGAGCCCATTTTTGCAAATTGCTCAAGATTTTCTGCCGTTACGGTTGTGTTTGCACCTGAGTCTACGAGTAGAGTAGGTCTTGCTAAGGGAAGTATAGTACCGATAGCGGCACGAAGACCCCTTATTCTTCTGACGATAAAGGTTGCACCTGCAAGAAGAGCGCCCGTATTACCCGAGCTGACAAAGGCATCGCCCTGTCCTTCGGCAAGTAATTTAAGGCCCTTATTCATAGAAGAATCGCTTTTTTCTCTGACAACACTCATAGCGCTGTCTTCCATGGTAACAAAGTTTGGCGCGTCAACAATTTCTATTTTGTTCATAGAGAAACTATGGTCAGCAAATGCTGAAAGTATCTGAATTTCATCGCCCACAAGGGTAATATCGCAGCCAAATTCTTTGACAGCCATAACAGCGCCTTCAACAAAGGCTTCAGGGGGATTGTCTCCACCCATAACATCAAGAATTATTCTCATAAAAACTCCGGATTTATTATTTTACAGTAAATCTTTTATCTTTGTGTTTATAAATTCAATAGAACGGTTTGAAATAGCTTCATTTCTGAATCTTTTGCCACCCTTTACCTTTTGTTCAAGGTTGGCAACAACACCGAAATTAGCGTTCATAGGCTGAAAATTAACCACGTTTTCATCGCTGATATAGTGGGCAAGACCGCCTATTGCTGTGATATTCGGGAAGTCAATCAAATCCTGTCCAAGAGCGTATTTTGCGGCGTTTACACCTGCTACAAAACCGCTTGACGTGGACTCAACGTAGCCTTCAACACCTGTAATCTGACCTGCAAAAAACACGTTAGGTTTCTTTCTTAACTGATAGAATTGGTTAAGACAAGCAGGGGAGTTGATAAAGGTGTTTCTATGCATTACACCGTAACGCAAAAACGTCGCATTTTCAAGTCCGGGAATCATACCAAATACGCGTTTTTGTTCGCCGAAAGTAAGATGAGTCTGAAAACCTACAAGGTTATACATAGTTTTTTCTGCATTTTCCTGACGGAGCTGGATAACGGCATAAGGCTCTTTTCCTGTTTTTGGGTCG
>JAZRPI010000234.1:0-9412 GCA_045649165.1 Eubacteriales bacterium
TCTCTTGATGAGTACGCAAACGCGAATACACTTTCTTTTGACGACAAGGACGTATTCCCGTCATACGGCGTTAAGGTAAAGAGTATTAAAGTATACGGCGAAAGCAGAATTGACAAGGTGCTTTACAATGCCGCAAGCGTATTCAAGTTTATTGGCGGTCCTTTGGCTGACGTATTTGATACAGCGACACACGACCTTGGTAAGTCTGAAAACACAGAGATTATTGAAATTACAAAAGACGGAATTGAGTCAATTATTGACGGTCAGCATATTTACGTAGGTAAGGCTTCTTACGTTAAGGCTAACGGCTATACACCTAATATTGAGCCCGAAGACGACGAGCTTGAAACAAGCGGTCAGGCAAGTATTATGTATATGGTATGCGACGATGAAATATCGGCTAAGATGTACGTTCAGTATACTATTGAGCCCGATTTTGAATTTACACTCCGTAAGCTTTACAGAGCAGGAATTTGTATCGGTATCAAGACATTTGACCCCAACATTGACGACAAGCTTCTCGGAAGCAAGGTTGATATTACAAAATATCCCGTGAGAATTCTCCGTTGCAGCTCACTTGAAGAAGCGACTGTAACACAGGACGAAGCAGACAGCGGTATCGTGTCAAAGGGTAACCCCCGTACACTTCTCAACGCGTTTGTACTTTGTTCAAAGGTTCTTTATGCGAACAGGTCAAATACGACTGTTAAGTTCTTGTCAGTTGCATTTAGTGTGCTTCTTATGGCATTCTTGCTTGTATTCGGCAAGGCGGCGGCTATTCCGTCACTTTACGTAGGACTTTATCAGTTGTTCTGGGTAATTCCCGTATATCTTATTTCAAAGTTTTACGTTTGATATTTATGAAAATACAGGGGAGGGGAAGATGTCCCCTCCCTTTAAAATTAACTTCATTTGCTTTTTACATTCGGAGGAAAAATGAACATAGATAATATACTCACAAAGGTAACAAAGCCGGGAAGATACATCGGCGGCGAATACGGACAGATAGTGAAAGACAAGAGTAAAATCAACGCTCGTTTTGCTTTCTGTTTCCCCGATTCTTACGAGATTGGTATGTCTAATCTCGGCATACGTATACTTTACGGCGTTTTGAATAATATTGAAGACGTATGGTGCGAAAGAGTGTACGCTCCTTGGGAAGATATGGAGACGGAAATGCGTAAGAACGATATTCCGCTCTGGGCTGTTGAAAGCGGCGACAAGCTTCTTGATTTTGACTTTGTCGGCTTTACACTTCAGTATGAATTATGCTATTCAAACGTTCTCAATATGCTTGATTTGGCAAAAATTCCGCTTCTTTCAAAGGATAGAGACGACTCAATGCCTATAATTATAGGCGGTGGGCCATGCGCATACAATGCAGAGCCTATTGCAGACTTTTTTGACGTATTTTCAATAGGCGAAGGCGAAGAAGCTCTTGTTGAGATTGTTACTCTTTATAAAAATATGAAGGCTGACGGAAGCTATACGAGAGAAAAATTCTTACGCGAAGCGGCAAAGTTAGAAGGTTTTTACGTGCCGTCATTGTATGACGTAACATATAATGAAGACGGAACGGTAAAGGCATATACACCTAAATACGACGACGTACCGACTAAGGTTAAGAAGCGTATTATAAAAGATATGGATAAGGCATTTTTCCCTGAAAGCTTAGTTATGCCTTATATTGAAACAGTACACGACAGAATTATGCTTGAAGTGTACAGGGGTTGTATCAGGGGTTGTCGTTTCTGTCAGGCGGGTATGCTGTATAGACCCATCAGAGAAAAGTCTCCCGAAGTTTTGCAAGAGCAGGCGAAGTGCCTTTTTGAACATACAGGCTATGATGAAATAGCCCTTTCATCGCTGAGTATAAGCGACTATTCAAGAATAGACGAGCTGACAGACGGTTTGCTTGAATGGACTGACGATAATATGGTAAGTCTTTCTTTGCCGTCGCTCAGAGCCGACAGCTTTACTAAAGAGCTTATGGATAAGATTTCGTCCGTAAGAACGGGCGGACTTACTTTTGCGCCCGAAGCGGGTACGCAGAGATTGCGTGACGCTATAAACAAGAACCTTTACGAAGAAGATTTGCTCAAGGCTTGTGATACTGCATTCAAAGCGGGTAAAACTCAGGTTAAGCTTTATTTTATGACGGGGCTCCCCACAGAAGAATATGAAGACCTTGACGGTATACATGCACTTGCGAAAAAGGTGGTTGATACCTACTACGCCAACCCCAACAGAATGAAGGGTAAGTCTCCAAAGGTTACTATATCTGCTGCTTGCTTTATACCGAAGCCGTTTACCGCTTTCCAGTGGGAAAAGCAGGAAGATATGGACGTGCTTATGGAAAAACAGCAGTATATCCTTAGCACGATTACCGACAGAAAGGTTAAGTTTAACTACCACGACGCTAAGGTTTCAAGACTTGAAGCTGTATTTGCAAGGGGTAACAGAAAGCTTTGTAAGGTTATGCTTGAAGCTCACAAGGCGGGTATTAAGTTTGACGCTTGGGATGAATATTTTGACTATGATAAATGGATGAGCGTGTTTGAAAAGTGCGGTGTTGACCCGTCGTTCTATGCAAACAGAGAATTCGGTAAAGATGAAGTATTGCCTTGGGATATAATAGATATAGGCGTTACAAAAGAATTTTTGCTCAGAGAAAATAAAAAGGCGCACGAATCGAAGACTACGCCGAACTGCCGCGAAAAATGTTCAGCTTGCGGCGCTGACTGTTTAGGGGGTGAAAAGACATGGTGCAACCGAAAACTTTGAGAGTAAAGTTTGAAAAAACGGGAAAATTACAGTATATTTCTCATCTTGACCTTTTACGCACTATGCAGACGGCTCTCCGCAGAGCAAAGGTAAAAATGATGTATTCAGAAGGGTTTAATCCCCATATGAAGATTACTTTTGCACTGCCTTTGTCAATAGGTATTGAAAGCGTATGCGAATATATGGATATAAAGGTAGACGGAAGTGTTGACCCGGCAGACGTAAAAGAAAACTTAAGCAGAAATCTTCCGCCCGATATGAAAGTTATCGACGTATATGAAGCTCAAAGAAAATTGACTGAAATTAAGTACGCTGAATATAGGGTATGTCTTGACTACGGTTCTGACAGCGAAAAGGCGGCGCAGATAGGTAACAGTCTTTTCACAAAACCGCTTGTTGTAACAAAGAAGACAAAGAAAGGCGAAAAGGATATTGATATTTCGCCGATGATATTATACGCTGAATGTAGCTATGAATTTGGTATGACGGTTATAAAGGCAGTTGTTTGTGCTGACAGTGAAAACTATCTCAATCCTTTTTATCTTACAAACGCTCTTGACAGAGAAATGGGTAAGGAAGCGGAACACAGAAAGGTTTTGCGAGTGCAGACCTATCGTGCAAACGAAGAAACGTTTGCATAAATTCGGAGAATTTTTATGGAAAAACTTGACAGAAAAGAATATTTCAGAAGACTGTGGCAGCTCTTTGCAACTTTCTTTAAGATAGGAGCTTTTACCTTTGGCGGTGGGTATGCAATGATACCACTTATTCAAAGGGAAGTGTCCGAAAAAAGAAAATGGATAACCGACGAAGAAATCCTTGAAATTGTTGCGATTGCCGAGTCAACACCGGGGCCTATTGCGATAAACTCAGCTACTTTTGTAGGTTATAAGACCTGCGGTTTCTGGGGTTCGTTTGCTTGTACTTTAGGCGTTGTATTGCCGTCATTTCTGATTATACTCTGTATTTCAGGGATACTTGAATTAGTACAGGATTACAGAGCGGTAAAATACGCTTTTATGGGTATAAGAGCAGGTGTGTTAGCACTCATACTTAAGGCATTAATTAAAATGTATAAGGCTTGTCCTAAAGGTCTTATATCTTATATAGTAATGGCTCTGTCCTTTATACTTGCTGCGATTGTAAAGATAGACGTTATTATAGTTGTAATTGTTTGCGCAATTATAGGTCTTGTATCTTCCTTTGTTGCTGAAAGGGGGATGAAAAAATGACTTTGGTTTTGAGTATACTTGAGTTGTTCTGGACTTTTTTTAAGATAGGTGCGTTTACTTTTGGCGGCGGTTATGCAATGTTACCGCTTGTACAGGCGGCTGTTATTGAACACGGTTGGCTTTCAGAAGCTCAGATTGTTAACTTTATTGCAGTAAGCGAATCAACACCCGGCCCGTTTGCTATAAATATTGCAACGTACGTTGGCTCACAGCGCGGAGCAGCAATGTTTGAAGGTAGTATTTTTGGTACGGTGTTCGGCGCATTTATTGCGACTTTAGGCGTTGTTTTGCCGTCGTTTGTAATCATACTTCTTGTTGCGAGATTTTTTGAGAAGTTTAAAAGCAGTAAGATAGTAAGCGGCTGTATGTCAGGCCTTAAGCCTGCTGTTATAGGGCTTATTTCATCGGCGATTATTTCAATTGGCATAACGGTGTTTTTCCCTACGAGCATATCTTTGTCTGTATTTAAGACAGCGGCGTTTTACGTGTCGTTAGCAATATTTGTACTTATGACTATACTGTCGCAGAACAAGAAAATCAGTCCTATATATATAATTGTAGGCTCAGCAGTTCTCGGAATTATAGCAGGATATGCATTTAATATACAGATATAAAAATATGGGCGAACTGTGTTCGCCCTTTTTGTTTGCTGAATTTACAATTTGGTAATTGTTAAAAATCACAAAACACTTGACAAGTTTTTGTTACGGTGTTATAATACCCACAACTTAATAAAAAGGCTATGACGAAGACGGTAGAGAATGTTTATTCACAGAGAGCTGATGTTGGTGGAAATCAGCAGTAAATATCTTGTACGCCCATCACTTCTGAGCCGAAAGTCCGAACGCTTTTTGATGTGAAGCAAGTAGACACTTTCCGTTATTGCTGCGTAAATGCACAAAGGTTGATTGACCTTGTTGAGTGGCAGTTAGTTTTAACTGCAATTTGAGTGGTACCGCGGATGTGAATTATTCACACCCGTCTCAAAGAAATTTTTGAGACGGGTGTTTTTTGTTATTTATAAAAAACAGACGTCCTACAAGAAAAAGTTTCTTGAAGAAGAAGGAGAAAAAGAAAATGGCTACTTTCGAAACAAACAAATTAATGGAAATTGCAGTCCGTATAAGAGAAATGCGCGAGATTTTCGGTTTTACCATTAAAGAAATGGCAGAAAAGACCGAAGTATCCGTTGAGCAGTATATCCAGTACGAAAACGGACAGCTTGACTTTCCTTTTACATTTATACATAAATGTTCTCTTGCTTTCGGTATAGGCATTACTGACCTTCTCGAAGGTCACTCAGCCCACCTTTCTTCTTATACCGTAACAAGAAAGGGCGAAGGACAGGAAACTGCAAAAGAAGCGGGTATCCGTATTCAGAACCTTGCGCCCATGTTCCGCAAGAAAATTGCTGAGCCTTATTGGGTTAGATATGAATATAATGAAGAATTACAGAACAAGCCTATCCATTTGACAAAGCACTCGGGTCAGGAATTTGACTTTGTTATGAGCGGCCGTCTCAAGATTCAGATTGGCGACAACGTTGAATATCTCAGCGAAGGAGACAGCATTTATTATAACAGTTCAACTCCCCACGGTATGATTGCCGTTGACGGCAGAGAATGTCTTTTCGTTGCAGTAATTCTTCCCGGCGAAGAAGAAAAAGAAACAAATATCCGTGACACTCTTATGATGTCTCACAGGGGTAACAAAAAGCTCGTCAGCGAAGACTTTATTACCACAGTTGAAAACGAAAACGGTTATTTGCAGTCTATTGATTTCAAGAACGAAGAAAAGTATAACTTTGCTTTTGATACAGTTGACGCCATTGCAGACAAAGACCCTGACAAATTGGCTATGATTCATCTTGACGTAAACAAGAATGAAAGAAGATTTACTTTCAAGGATATGAAAAAAGCGTCAGCTCAGGTTGCAAACTATTTTACGTCTCTCGGCATCAAAAAGGGCGACAAGGTTATGCTCGTTCTCAAACGTCACTATCAGTTCTGGTTCTCAATCCTTGCTTTGCACAAGATAGGCGCTGTTGCAATTCCCGCAACACATCTGCTTCAGAAGCATGACTTTGACTACAGATTCAATTCAGCAGGCGTATCTGCCATTGTATGTACTTCGGACGGTGATGTTGCAAATCAGGTTGATTTGGCTCAGGCAGACTGTCCTACACTTACAACAAAAATTCTTGTCGGCGGACAAAAGGACGGCTGGAAGAATTTTGACGAAGAATATAAACTTTTCAGCACACATTATGACAGAAGAGAAGACACTCCCTGCGGTAGTGATGTCAGCCTTATGTTCTTTACTTCAGGAACAACAGGCTACCCCAAGATTGCTGCACACGACTACAAGTATGCGCTTGGTCACTATATCACAGCAAAATACTGGCACGGCGTAAGTGATGACGGACTTCACTTTACAATTTCCGATACAGGCTGGGGTAAAGCTCTCTGGGGTAAGCTCTATGGTCAGTGGCTTGCTGAAGGCGCAGTATTTACATACGACTTCGAAAGATTTAATGCGGCTGAAATACTTCCGATGTTTGCGAAGTATCAGATTACTACATTCTGTGCTCCCCCCACAATGCTCCGTATGCTTATCAAAGAAGATATTTCAAAATACGATTTCTCTTCAGTACGTCATATGACAACTGCAGGGGAAGCTTTGAACCCCGAAGTATACAGACAATTTGAAAAGGCAACAGGGCTTCAGATTATGGAAGGCTTCGGTCAGACAGAATTAACTTTGGCTATTGCAAACCTTATGGGTGGTACACATAAAGTCGGTTCTATGGGTAAACCTACACCCCTTTATGATATTGAGATTGTTGACGAAAACGGAGACCCCGTTGCAGACGGTGAAACAGGCGAAATTGTTGTAAAATATGGCGACAAGAAGCCTTGCGGTTTGTTTGCGGGTTACTATATGAACGAAGAAAAAACAAAAGAAGTTATGCACGACGGCTACTACCACACAGGCGATACAGCTTGGCGTGATGAAGACGGCTTCTTCTGGTACGTTGGCCGTGTTGACGACGTTATCAAATCATCAGGCTACCGTATCGGTCCTTTTGAAATTGAAAGCGTTATTATGGAGCTTCCTTACGTACTCGAATGTGGCGTATCAGCAGTACCCGATGAAGTAAGGGGACAGGTTGTAAAAGCTTCGATTGTGCTTGTTAAGGGTGTTGAACCCACAGAACAGCTCAAGAAAGACATTCAGAACTACGTTAAGAAGAATACAGCTCCCTACAAGTATCCGAGAATAGTTGAATTTAAGACAGAATTGCCTAAGACTATAAGCGGAAAAATTCAGAGAAATAAACTTTGATAAACGACGGTTTTTTATGTTAAAAAAACAAGTAAAAAATTGTTGACAAACAAACAAAGTTGTGATAAGATATCCACATATTGAATATTAAAGGCATCGACGAAGAGTATATAGAGATGTTTTTTACACAGAGAGATAACGTTTGGTGAAAGTTATTTAAAAAAGCTCTATGTTTGTAGCTTCCGAGCCGGAAGAAAGAAAACTGTTTTGTATGAAAAACAGTGAGTAGAATCTTCCCGTGATTGCTGCGTGAAAGCATAGGGGTTGGTGGACTCCGAGAGTGGCAGTTATTCTAACTGCAATTTGAGTGGTACCGCGGGTGTATTGATATTTCGCACTCGTCTCAAAGTCATTAACTTTGGGACGAGTGCTTTTTTTGTCCCGGAACGGAGAATGATTTTTATGGAACAGATGACAGGACTTGATTTCAAAATCAGGGAGATGGCGGGACGTATCCGCGAACTCCGTGAGCTTGAAAATCTTACAGAAGAAGAAATGGCGGCAAAGACCGGCGTTTCTACCGAAGAGTACATATTATGTGAAAAGGGCGAAAGCGACCTTAACTTCGCGTTTATTTACAGATGCGCTATGGTGCTTAACGTAAACGTAACCGATATTATCGAAGGTCACAGCCCGACTCTTAAATCTTATACGGTAACGCGCTTTGGCTCAGGACAAAAGGTTTCACAGGCGCACGGTATGACGTACTATAACCTTGCGTATTCCTTCCGTAACCGTATTGCAGAACCCCTTTACGTAAGAAGCGTATACGATGAAAATGCTCAGGGTAAAGATATTGAACTTACTTCACACGCAGGACAGGAATGTGACCTTGTTATTGAAGGTAATCTTCTTGTTCAGATTGGTGAGCATAGAGAAATTTTAGGCCCCGGCGACAGCATTTATTTTAACAGTGATACCCCCCACGGTATGATAGCTGTTAACGGTAAGGATTGCGTATTCTACGCGATTGTTCTTAACCCCACGGGCGAGCCTATTCCTGAACTTACACCTGCAAAGATAATTGAAGGCAAGGGCGTTGTTGAAAAAGATACAAAGGACAGAATTTATAAGAACTTTATTGACGTTACTGAAGACGAAAAGGGAACACCCACGTCTATTGAATTCAAGAATACAGAAAAGTTTAACTTTGCATTTGACCTTGTTGACGGACTTGCTGAAAGAGAACCCGACAAACTTGCAATGCTTCATATATCCAAGGACAAGACTGAAAGAAGATTTACTTTCAAGGATATGAAAAAAGCATCTAACCAGTGTGCGAACTACTTCAAGTCACTCGGCATCAAAAAGGGCGACAGGGTAATGCTTGTTCTCAAGAGACATTATCAGTTCTGGTTTGCTATGCTTGGTCTCAATAAACTTGGCGCTGTTGCGATTCCCGCGACAAATCAGCTTACAGAAAAAGACTTTGAATACAGATTCAATTCTGCGGGCGTATCTGCTATTATTTGTACAGCAGACGGCGATACTGCAAATCAGGTAGAAATTGCCGCAGAAAAGAGCCCCGTCCTTAAGCATAAGATTATGGTTAACGGCGAAAGAGAAGGCTGGAGAAGCTTTGACGAAGAATATACTTTGTACAGCACTCACTTCAACAGAAAAGAAGATTCGCCTTGCGGCGACGACCTTATGCTGATGTTCTTTACATCAGGTACGTCAGGTTATCCCAAGATTGCGGCTCATAACTATAAATATGCGTTAGGTCACTTCCATACAGCAAGATACTGGCACAACGTTGACCCCGAAGGACTTCACTTTACAATTTCAGATACAGGCTGGGCGAAGTCAATGTGGGGCAAACTCTACGGTCAGTGGCTCTGCGAAGCGGCTACATTCGTATACGACTTTGACAGATTTGACGCGGCAGACATACTTCCCATGTTTGCTAAATATAAGATTACAACGTTCTGCGCTCCCCCGACTATGCTCCGTATGATGATTAAACAGGATATTTCCAAGTATGATTTTTCATCAGTAAGACACATGACAACTGCAGGGGAAGCTTTGAACCCCGAAGTATACAGACAATT
>JAZRPI010000235.1:0-1962 GCA_045649165.1 Eubacteriales bacterium
TGAAGAAGACTACAAGAGAGCCGAAAAAGAAATGAACGGCAAAGTTAAGAAGACCAAAAAAACTTCCACAGGCGAAAAGAAAAAGGTTCGTTCACTTCACAGAATTGATGAAGAAGACTACGTTGCTCCCGCAGAAGAAAAAAAGACTGCAGAAAAGGCAACAGGACTTGCAGGTATGATTGAAAAGCCTGTTATGAAAGACGAAACAGACGAAAAGTAAGAAATTTAGGAGAATAAATATACAATGAAACGCGAAGTAATAGTTTACGGAAAGACCGTTGAAGATGCAATCAAAAACGGCTTAAGAGAACTTGGCGTTGAAGCTGAACAGGCGACTTACGAAGTTTTGGAGAACGCAAAAAAAGGCTTTCTCGGCTTTGGAGAAACACCTGCAAAGGTTAAGGTTGTTTGTGAAGTTGGCGCTGAAAACAAGGCTGTTGATTTTGTTACAACACTCGTAACAAACTTAGGAATTGATGCAACAGTCAAGACAGAAAAGAAAAATGACAAGGATACAAGAATAGTAATCAGCGGCGAAGCTGCAGGAATGCTTATCGGCCACCACGGCGAAACGCTCGACGCTTTGCAGTACCTTGCAAACCTTACTGCAAACAGGGGTGACGACGATAAGAATTATTCAAAGGTTACCGTTGATATTGAAAACTACCGCGCAAAGAGAGAAGAAACTCTCCGCACACTTGCAAGAAGACTTGCTTCAAGAGTAAAGAAAAACAACAGAAGCATTACTCTTGAACCTATGAACCCCTACGAAAGAAGAATCGTACATTCTGAAGTTCAGAACATCGAAGGTGTCGGCACCTATTCCGTAGGCTCAGACGATAACAGAAAGATAGTTATTTGTCCCGAAGACAAAATGGGCAAAAATAAGCCCTCAGAAGAATAATTACTGAAAAGGGCTGTTAGTTTTTAACGGCCCTTTTTTGTGCGAATAATTGTTGTTTTGTAGGGGCGACCATTGGTCGTCCGCCATAAAGTCATTTACGAAAGGAAACTTTGTAATAATGAATACAATATCTGCTATTTCAACGGCTTTTGGCAAGGGTGGAATTGCCGTTATAAGAATGTCGGGCAACGAGTCTTTGGAAATACTTTCAAAAGTTTTCAAGCCGTACGGAAATAAGAATATTGATGATTTCTCCCCAAATACTCTTGTTTATGGAGATATATACAAGGACGGAAAAATTATAGACAGGGGTATGGCTGTATATTTTAAAGGTCCTAAGTCTTATACAGGCGAAGATTCGGCGGAAATACACTGCCACGGTGGTATTTTGCTGTCGCAAATGGTGCTTGAAGCCACATTTTTGGCGGGAGCGCACCCTGCAGGCCCCGGCGAATTCACTCAGAGAGCGTTCTTGTCGGGCAAAATGGGACTTTCGCAGGCTGAGTCGGTTATTGACCTTATTGATGCTCAAAGTGAGTCAAAGGTACTTCTTGCGGCTTCACAGGCAGACGGCAGACTTTCAAGAAAGGTTAATAGTATATATTCTGAGCTTATGACAATCGTAAGCAGTATATATGCTTATATAGACTACCCTGATGAAGACTTGACCGATATATCTGTATCCGATATGAAAAACGGACTGCAGAATATCAAGAACGAACTTGCAAATCTTAAGAAGACATATAAGACGGGTAAAGCCGTATGCGAAGGCATTGACACTGTTATCGTAGGCAAACCTAATACGGGTAAATCTTCGCTTTTGAATATGCTGCTCGGCGAAGAAAGGGCTATTGTTACGTCGGTTGCGGGTACGACAAGAGATACCGTTGAAGAAACGCTGTCTGCGGGCAGAGTTTTGCTCAGACTTTGCGATACGGCAGGTATAAGAGAAGCCGACGACGAAGTTGAAGAAATAGGCGTAAGAAAGGCTATACAGAAGCTTGAAAACGCAGAGCTTGTTCTTGCTGTATTTGACAGCTCGGCAGAGCTTGATGAAG
>JAZRPI010000236.1:0-7604 GCA_045649165.1 Eubacteriales bacterium
CCTACATATTTTTTGCAAAACAAAAAGGACGGTGAAAACCGTCCTTTAATTTTAGCCACCGAGATATGCTTTTCTTACAGAGTCGCTCATTGCAAGTTCTTTACCTGTGCCGGAAAGGGTAATCTTACCTGTTTCCATAACGTAGGCTCTGTCTGCAACAGAAAGCGCCATCTGAGCATTTTGTTCAACAAGAAGAATTGTCGTACCCTTCTTGTGAAGCTCTTTTATAATATCAAATATCTGGTCAACAAGTATGGGAGCAAGACCCATAGAAGGCTCGTCAAGCATAAGGAGTTTGGGACGGCTCATAAGAGCTCTGCCCATTGCAAGCATCTGCTGTTCGCCGCCTGACAATGTTCCCGCAATCTGTTTTCTTCTTTCTTTCAGTCTGGGGAACTGGTCGTATACGTTTGCGATGTCAGCATCAAAATTCTTGCCGCCCTGTGTATAAGCGCCCATTTCAAGATTTTCCTGAACTGTCATCTGAAGAAAAATTCTTCTGCCTTCGGGAACGTGCGCCAAACCTTTTTCAACTATCTTATGGGGCGGAATGTGAGCAAGTTTTTCGCCGAAAAACTCAATACTGCCCGTCTTTGTGTGCAAAAGGTTTGATATAGCTTTCAAAGTAGTAGACTTACCTGCGCCGTTAGCGCCGATAAGTGTTACTATTTCGCCTTCATTAACTTCAAATGATACACCCTTTATAGCGTGTATAGCACCATAGTAAACGTTAATATCATTAACTTTAAGTATCTGTGACATTACTGACCCTCCTTCTTTGTTCCGAGATATGCCTCGATAACAACGGGGTTAGACTGGATATCTTCAGGACTTCCCTTTGCAATAACCTTACCAAAGTTAAGAACGCAAATACCTTCGCAAATACCCATAACAAGATTCATATCGTGTTCAATAAGCATAATAGCAATCTTGAACGTGTCACGAATCTTAATGATATTTTCCATCAAATCTACTGTTTCTGACGGGTTCATACCTGCCGCAGGTTCGTCAAGAAGCAAAAGTCCGGGGTTTGTACCCAAAGCTCTTACGATTTCAAGACGTCTCTGTGCACCGTAAGGAAGTGAGCCTGCCTTATGGTTTGCCAAATCTTCCATACCGAATATGCTAAGCAATTCCATAGCCTTTTCGTGAGCTAACTTTTCCTGTTTCCAGTAGTTAGGCGCACGTAAAATACTGCTTACCATACCGTATTTAATCTGATTGTGCATACCGAGTTTTACGTTTTCTTCAACTGTCAAGTTGTTGAAAAGTCTGATATTCTGGAACGTTCTTGCAACACCGATTTTGCTTACCTGTACGGTGTTCATTCCGTGTGTATCTACTCCGTCGATAAGAACAGTACCCCTTGTAGGCTGATAAACCTTTGTCAAAAGGTTAAATACCGTTGTCTTGCCGGCACCGTTAGGGCCGATAAGTCCTGCAATTTCTGTTCTGCCTATTGTAAGGTTAAAATCGTCAACCGCCTTAAGACCACCAAACTCAATTCCGAGATGTCGTGCTTCGAGAATGGGAGAAGAATTAAGGTCTCTTTCGGGAACGAGCGAGTCGCTGGGCAGTGGAACCAATTTACCTCTTTTGCTTGCAAATCTATCCATCTATCTCAGCTCCCTTCTTCTTGGGAATAATCTTACCCAACATATTCTTCATTGTGGGATTGTTTGTAGCTATCATAACGATAACGAGAATAATAGCGTAAATAAGCATACGGTAATCTGCAAGTCCTCTTAACATTTCGGGAAGAAGCTTAATTATTGCCGCCGCTATTACAGAGCCCCAAATGTTTCCAAGTCCACCGAATACAACTACGAGCAATATTTCAATAGACATATTGAAGTTGAAAGTTGATGAAACAAGGCTTGAGAAATTAAGTCCGTACAATGCACCCGCAGCCCCTGCCAATGCAGCAGAAGTAACAAACGCCATCATTTTGTATTTTGTAACGTTGATACCAACAGATTCAGCCGCAATTCTGTTGTCTCTGAGAGCCATAATAGCTCTACCTGAACGGCTTCTTGTAAGGTTGAGTACAACGATAAGAGCAATCATTATAAGAACAAAACCTGCAGTAAAGGTTGAAATAGTATCAGTACCGGTAGCACCCTGTGCACCCTTGATTATAGCTTTTCCGCCTTCTTTGAGTCCAAGGTCATCAACGGTAAGAAGTCCCTTCGCATTAAAGAGAATGTGAAGTCCTT
The DNA here is from genome assembly GCA_045649165.1 of Eubacteriales bacterium. GTDB lineage: Bacteria > Bacillota > Clostridia > Oscillospirales > CAG-272 > RGIG1995. Next base: position 2,217 of record JAZRPI010000236.1, read on the forward strand.
CCGAGTCAACGCCAACCAAAAGACAGTTAATAAGGTCTTTGATAATTTCGCCAAAAGCAAGTGTAACAATCGCAAGGTAGTCACCCCTGAGTCTGAGAACAGGAATACCTACCAAAACACCTGCAATTGCGGCAAATATAGCACCGATAACAAGAGCAATCATAAGTCTTATAGGTTCTGAATCAATAACGTTTATAAGGCTCTGGGATGCGATAACACCCGAAAAAGCACCAACAGATACAAAACCTGCGTGACCTAAGCTAAGCTCACCCAAAATACCAACCGTCAGGTTAAGTGAAACTGCCATAACGATAAAGCAGTAAATCGGAACAAGCATACCCATAAAAGAACGGGTAAGCATTCCGCCGTTCATTAATATTGTAATAACGATAAATGCTATTACAACACCTATATATGTAGCAAAATCTACTTTTGTTGTTTTCTTGATGTTAAGTTTCTTCATCGTTCCACCTCATACCTTTTCCGGTACATATTTGCCGAGAAGTCCGGCAGGACGTACCAAAAGAACGATGATAAGCACTGCAAACACAACTGAGTTTGCGAGCTGTGTTGAAATATAAGCTTTTGCAAGAGCTTCAATTATACCAAGAAGAATGCCGCCCAAGAACGCTCCGGGGATTGAACCGATACCACCGAATACAGCAGCTGTAAACGCTTTGATACCGGGCATAGAACCGGTAGTCGGCATAAGTGTGGGATATGACGAGCAAAGAAGAACACCCGCTATTGCAGCCAATGCAGAACCTATGGCAAACGTAAGAGAAATAGTCTTGTTTACGTTTATACCCATAAGCTGAGCCGCAGCCTTGTCTTCTGAACAAGCTCTCATAGCCTTACCCATCTTGCTCTTGCTTGTGAAAATTGTGAGCGCTATCATAATTACAACGCAAACACAAACGGTCAACATGGAAATGTATGTAATAGGAAGTTGTCCGTCAAAAAGTTTGAGTGTTCCCTCTACAATGGGAGAATACACCTTAGGGTTAGCTCCCCAGATGAGCAAAGCCGAGTTCTGAAGAAAATACGATACGCCGATAGCTGTGATAAGAACAGCCAAAGAAGGCGCTGAACGCAACGGCTTGTACGCCAATCCTTCTATTAAAATACCTAATACTGTACATACAACCATAGCGAGAAGAATTGCAACCCATATCGGAAGCTTAAGTGAAGTCATGGTGAGCAGACTTACGTATCCGCCCACCATGATTACGTCACCATGTGCAAAGTTAAGCATTTTCGCGATACCGTATACCATAGTATAACCGAGCGCGATAATTGCATAAACGCTTCCGAGGCTTATTCCGCTAATCAAATAGGAAAGAAATTCCATTAGAAATATACACCTCGTGAAAATGTTTTACTGATTAATCAGTTTGATTCAAATTTATTCAGCAGCTTCTGTTGTTGCAGAAACGTATACGCCGTTTTTGATTACAACGGCTGTGGGCATCTTGTTAACTTCGCCCTTGTCAGACCATGTCATATCCTGACCTGTAAGACCGTCGAAAGAAATTTCTGTCATAGCCTTAACGAGTGCGTCACAGAGTTCTTCTGTTGACATATCAGCTGTGCAACCAGCCTTTTCGTATGCAGCTTTGATAGCGTAAATACAGTCATAACCGTCTGCTGCAAACTGGTTGGGAACTTCATCATAAAGTTCTTTGTACTTCTTAACAAAGTTCTTTGTAAGGTCATCTTCAGCGTCTGCTGAGAAGGGAGTGAGAACCATTACGCCTTCAGCGAGTGTTGTATCAAAGTTTTCCATTGTAAGAATACCGTCCATACCGTCAACACCGAAGAATGTAGGAGCGTAATCCATAGCCTTTGCCTGAGCAAGAATTACAGATGCGGGCTGATAGTAGATAGGAAGGAAGATAAGGTCAGCCTTTGCAGCCTTTGCAGCTGTCAACTGTACGCTGAAGTCAGTTGATGTGTCAGCTGTGAATGTACCTTCGTATACAACTTCAAGTTTCTTTGCGTTTGCTTCTGCAACGAATGTATCACGGATACCCTGTGAGTATGCGTCGTCGTTACGATAGATAACAGCAATCTTCTTGTCTGCCATGTTAGCAGAAATGTAGTTTGCTGAACCTGAACCCTGGTTGGGGTCAGAGAAACAAAGCTGGAACATATTGTCCTTGCCGCTTGTTACGTCAGGAGATGATGCTGAAGGTGTAAGAGCAAATACTCTGTCTTCATAAACCTTTTCAGAAACTGAAATGCAGGGACCTGTTGTAACTGTACCAACAAGGATATCCATACCCCAGTCCATAAGCTTGTTGTAAGCTGTTACAGATGTTTCTGCATTGTGTACGTCGTCTTCAAACTTAAATTCAATCTGGAGTCCGCCGATTCCACCGTTTGCGTTGATTTCGTCAACAGCAATCTTTGCGCCGTTTCTAACAGCCTGACCATAAATAGCAGCATCACCTGTTACAGGGCCGATACCACCAATCTTAAGTGTGTTGCTATCTTCTTTTTTGCCGCAGCCTACCATAAGTGTAGCAAGCATAAGAACAGCAACGATAAGAGCGAGAATTCTTTTCATTGTCTTTTCTCCTTAAAAATGTTTTTGTTGTTTTTGTGTCTCAATATGCCAATTTAGCCCTATAAGACACACCAAAACTTTACACACCTATATATAATATAGATATAATATTTTACCACTAATAGCCTTTACTGTCAATAGTGACAAAATAATTTGTTTATTTTGTACAACATGGTCATATTATGTTTTTTGGAAGACTTAAAACTTCTTTCTCGGCATTTTGGAAGACACCTTTTTTTAATAAAGTAAATAAAAAATATGAATAAGTTATTGAAATGTGTAATAAATGCTGTTATAATATTTAGACAATCTACCATTTTGGAGGAAAAAACATTGAACAATAAACTTGAAAGAAAATACGGTCTTCTGACTGCTATTTGTATGGTAGTCGGTATCGTAATCGGCTCAGGCGTATTCTTCAAAGCTCAGGACGTTTTGAAGTATACAGAAGGAAATATGCCTCTCGGAATTATTGCTTGGTTAATAGGCGGTGCAGCTATGCTTATATGTGCACTCAACCTTTCCAACCTTGGTTCTCACTATGAAAAAGTAAACGGTCTTGTTGACTACGCAGAAGCAACAGTTGGCAAAAAATATGCTTTCTACGTTGCTTGGTTCAACACATTCCTTTACCTTCCCGGTATGACAAGCGTACTTGCTTGGGTATCTGCCCGTTACACAGTACAGCTTTTCGGCATGAACGACCCCACAACAGGCGTCTGCCTTGCTCTTGCTTGTTTCTACCTTTGTGCATCCTATGCACTCAACACACTTTCACCCAAACTTGCAGGTAAATTCCAGGTTAGCACAACCTTTATCAAACTTGTTCCCCTGCTCGTTATGGCAATTGTAGGTTCAGTAGTCGGTCTTATTAACGGAACAACAATCGAAGCTTTCAAAACAGCAAGTGTTCAGGCTTCAGGCGGTAACGCTTCTGCATTGTTTGCAGCTGTTGTTGCAACAGCTTTCGCATACGAAGGTTGGATTATCGCAACTTCAATCAACGCCGAACTCAAAGATTCAAAGAGAAATCTTCCTATCGCTCTTACAGTAGGCGGTATCATAATCGTTGTTGTATATATCATTTACTATCTTGGTCTTGCAGGTGCAACTGATATTGCAACACTCCAGACGGAAGGTGCTCCCGCGGCATTTAAGAACCTTTTTGGCAACGTTGGCGGTACAGCGCTCAGCGTACTTATCGTTATCTCTTGCTTCGGCACACTTAACGGTCTTATGCTCGCTTCTACAAGAGCTCTCTACTCTATTTCAGCTCGTAACCAGGGTCCTAAGCCTGAAGTAATCAACGAAATCAGCCCCACAACCAATATGCCCTATAACTCAGCAATTGTTGGTTTGCTTGTAAGCTCATTCTTCTTGTTCTACTTCTACGGCGCAAACCTTATGGCAAAGCCTCTCTTTGGTCCTTTCAGCTTTGACTCGTCAGAGCTTCCTATCATTACAATTTACGGTTTCTATATTCCTGTGTTCATTATGTTTATCAAAAAGCACGGAAAAGAAAACGTTCTCAAAAACGTTATTCTTCCCATTTTCGGTATCATCGCATCCGGCTTTATGGTGTTCGCAGCAATATATGCACACGGAATTAGACCCTACCTTACAGCAAAAGCGAACGGAACGTTCTCATTCCCTGTTTTGTTCTACCTTATCGTATTCGTAGTAGTTCTCATCATCGGTGCGTTCTTCTACAAGAAAAACAGAGAAGAAAAATAAGTAATATACAAAAAACAAACCCTTGCTCTATTTTACGAGCAAGGGTTATTTTTTTATATCTGATTGCCTGAGAACTGTGTCATATAAAGAGTATAGTATCTTCCCTTTTTGTCAAGCAATTCTTCGTGGTTACCGATTTCAACAACTCGTCCTTGGTCCATAACAACTATCTTGTCGGCATCTCTGATTGTTGAAAGACGGTGTGCTATTATAAGACTCGTACGGTTTTTCATAAGATTGACCATAGCGTCCTGTATTCTCTTTTCCGTTCTTGTATCAACAGATGACGTCGCTTCATCAAGGATAAGTATTTTGGGGTCTTTAAGAATTGCTCTTGCAATAGCAAGTAACTGTCTCTGCCCTTGTGAAAGTCCGGCGCCAGCTTGTTTAAGAAACGTCTTATATTTGTCGGGCAGTCTTTCGATAAAATATGCGGAATTACTCATCTGTGCGGCGCTTATCATTTCTTCGTCACTTGCTTCCAAGTTACCGTATTTTATATTGTTTTCAATAGTGTCCGAGAAAAGTACTGTATCCTGTAAAACAATGGCTATATTCTTTCTGAGTTCATCGCGTTTTATATCCATTATATTTACGCCGTCAACAAGAATCTCGCCAGAGTCAACGGGATAAAATCTCATAAGCAGATTAACAACGGTAGTCTTTCCGCTACCTGTTGCACCAACAAGCGCAATCTTTTGCCCAGGTTTTACGTCAAGGTTAAAATCGTGCAAAACCTGTTTTTCGGGAACGTAGGAGAAATTAACATTTTTGAAAGAAACTTCGCCTTTTACGTTTTCCATGCTGAGTGTACCGCTGTTGTCTTCATCGGGCTGGTCAATCAGAGCAAACACTCTTTCTGCGCCCGCAATTGCCGTCTGCACAGAGCCATAGAGCTGAGCTATTTCGTTTATCGGTCTTGAAAACTGCTTTGCATAGATAATAAAAGCAGAAATTGTACCGATAGTTATAAGTCCTGTATATGCAAAATATCCGCCAAAAGCCGCTACTATCACAAAGCTTATGTTTGATATGCAGTTCATAATCGGCCCCATAGAACCCGCAAGTATCTCAGCTTTTATGCT
>JAZRPI010000237.1:0-3455 GCA_045649165.1 Eubacteriales bacterium
CCGAAAATAGCTCTGAGAAGTCTTTCTTCTGCTGTAAGGTCTGTTTCGCCCTTAGGTGTAACCTTACCAACGAGTATATCGCCCGCTTTAACTTCAGTACCCTTTCTTACGATACCTTCGGGTGTAAGGTCTTTAAGACCGTCAGCACCAACGTTAGGAATTTCGCAAGTAATTTCTTCCGGACCAAGTTTTGTATCACGTGATTCGTGTGAATATTCTTCTATATGAATAGATGTATAAACGTCATCGCGAACAAGGCGTTCGTTAAGAAGTACAGCGTCTTCGTAGTTATAACCTTCCCAAGTCATAAAGCCGATAAGCGCGTTCTTACCGAGAGCAATTTCGCCCTTGTCAGTAGCGGGACCGTCTGCAATAACCTGTCCCTTTTCAATATATTCACCGCATTTTACAATCGGTATCTGGTTTATACAAGTACCCTGGTTAGATCTTTTGAACTTGATGAGCTGATATGCATCTTTTCTTCCGCTTGATGTACGGATAACGATTTCATCAGCACATACTCTTTCAACAAGACCGCCTTCTTTTGCAACTACAACAACACCTGAGTCAACAGCTGCTTTGTATTCCATACCCGTACCAACGATAGGAGAGTCAGTAACAAACAACGGAACTGCCTGTTTCTGCATGTTTGAACCCATGAGAGCACGAGAGTTGTCGTCGTTTTCAAGGAAGGGAATCATCGCTGTCGCAACAGATACAACCATCTTAGGAGATACGTCCATGAAATCGCCTTCAGAAGCGTCGATTTCAATGATATCAGCCTGACGTCTTGCTGTTACACGCTTGTTTATGAATTTGTTGTCTTCTGTCAAAGGCTCGTTAGCCTGAACAACTGTATAGTTATCTTCAACGTCAGCTGTCATATAAACAACTTCGTCAAGAACTCTTCCTGTTTCTTTATCAATGCGTCTATAAGGCGCTTCAATAAAGCCGTAATCGTTAATTTTTGCATAAGTTGAAAGGTAAGAAATCAAACCGATGTTAGGACCTTCAGGAGTTTCGATAGGACACATTCTGCCGTAGTGAGTATAGTGTACGTCACGAACTTCGAATGATGCACGGTCTCTTGAAAGACCACCGGGACCGAGCGCTGACAAACGACGTTTGTGAGTAAGCTCTGCCAAGGGGTTGTTCTGGTCCATGAACTGTGAAAGGGGTGATGAACCGAAGAATTCACGGATAGCAGTAACAACAGGTCTGATGTTAATGAGATTTTCAGGGCTGATTGTATCACTGTCCTGAATTGTCATTCTTTCTTTTACAATCTTGTCCATACGTGAGAAACCGATTCTGAGCTGGTTCTGGAGAAGTTCCCCTACACAGCGCAAACGACGGTTGCCCAAATGGTCAATATCGTCAACACTACCTATTTCGTATGCAAGACCGATAAGGTAGTTGATAGATGCAAAAATATCATCCTTTGTAATATGCTTGGGACAAAGTTCAGCAATTCTGTTCTTTGCTTCTTCAATAATTCTTTCTTTGTCGTTTTCGCAGCTTTCGATAATTTCTGCCAATACAGAATATCTAACCTTTTCAGTTACGCCTGCATCCTTAAGGTCATAACCGAGTACTGCTTCAGGGAATACTGTGCCGTTAGAAATAACTTTGAGTGTATTTCCGTCTTCTATATATATTGTAGCTTCGTTTACGCCGTTTCTTTCAATTTCAAGAGCAGCTTCACGTGTTACTACAAAATCAGCATCAAAGAGAACTTCGCCTGTAATGGGGCTTACAACAGCAGAAGCGAGTGTTCTGCCTTCAAGTCTCTTTGCAATTCCCATCTTTTTGTCAAACTTATATCTACCAACGTTTGCAAGGTCATAACGCTTGGGGTCAAAGAAAAGATTGTTTATAAGAATCTGAGCGCTTTCAACCAACGGAGGTTCGCCGGGACGGAGCTTCTTGTAAATTTCTTTAAGAGCTTCATCGCCAACAGTTGTGCCGTTTTTCTGAGCTTCAGCGTTCATTCCGTCTTTTTCAAGAGTCTGAACAATCTTGGGGTCTTCGCCAAAGAATTCCTTAATCTGAGCATCGCTTTCAATACCGAGAGCTCTTATAAGGATAGTAACAGGAATCTTACGGTTCTTATCAATACGAACGTAGAAAACGTCATTAGCGTCTGTTTCGTATTCAAGCCATGCACCACGGTAAGGAATAACCGTAGCTGTGTAAAGTTTCTTACCTGTCTTGTCAATAGTGCTATCATAATACATACCGGGAGAACGAACTATCTGAGAAACGATAACTCTTTCTGCGCCGTTGATTACGAAAGTACCGTTATCTGTCATGAGCGGGAAATCACCCATGAATACGTTTTTGTCAACAACTTCGCCGGTTTCTTTGTTGTACATACGTACAGTTACTCTCAAAGGAACCGCATAGTTTACATCTCTGACCTTACATTCTTCAACAGGATATTTCGGATTGGGGTCAACTGTGTAATCTACAAACTCAATATAAATATTACCCGAGTAGTCAACGATAGGCGATACGTCGCGCAATACTTCCTTGAGTCCTTCTTCAAGGAACCACTGATATGATTTTTTCTGTACTTCGATTAAGTTCGGCATATCGAGAGCTTCATCGATTTTCGAAAAACTCATTCTCACATTTGTTCCAAGCTTATGGGGCTTGACCATGCAAAAATCACTCCATTCAAATTAATAGGCATACCAAAAAATCCCCCTAAAAAACGGCTTTTTTTCTTTTGCTACCCCTACGTCATGCTGGTTACAGACGAATTATAAGCTGTCAAAAAAATCAAAGTCCGAGTCTTACGAAGTTCAGTGGTATGACCCAAAACATTCATTATTACGGATAGGCTGTTTTCACCGAAAAATCAGCTTGCTATCCTTGTTTTTTATACATTTCTCTCTTATGTACACCTTAAAAATGGCGCTATTAAGAGCAGTATAAAATTTTATCATCTTTTACAATAATTGTCAACAGATTTCGCCCTACTTCAAAAAAGTTAACAAAAAATTAATATTTCAAAAAAATTAAAAAAACTATTGATTTTTATGAAAAAATGTGGTAGTATAGGGAATTGATAAGTGTATAAGTTTTTCAGGGAGGTGAAATACATGCCTAACATTAAGTCCGCAAAGAAGCGTGTTAAAACTATCGAGGCTAAAACCTTACAGAACAAGATGCTTAAGACTGCCCTCAAGACTTCCATAAAGAAGTACGAAGCAGCACTTGAAGCAGGCGAAAAAGAAGTTGCAGCAGAAACTTACAAGGCTACTGTTAAAAAGCTCGACAAGGCAGTTGCTCAGGGTCTTCTCCACAAGAATGCCGCTGCTCGTAAAAAGAGCCAGTACACTCGCAAGCTCAATTCTTTGAACGCGTAAAAAACGAATGATTATGCGAACTTTCGAAAACAGAGTTCGCATTTTTATTTTTTCCATTATTTTTCAAAAATAAACACCCCC
>JAZRPI010000238.1:0-2148 GCA_045649165.1 Eubacteriales bacterium
TATACAAAATCAAAACCCAAATCAGACAAACCTGACCCCTGAAAACCCAGATGCAAAGGCTATGTTTGATGCGGGGTATGAATATATATACGACTGCGTAAAAAATAAAAAAGCCCTTGTTTTTTCAAATTCAAGGGAAGAAACGGAATATATAACTGCAACACTGAGACAGATTGCAAAGACCAAAGGCGAAGAAGATATATTCACTATACATCACGGTAACCTTTCGGCATCTCTGCGCGAAGAAGCGGAAATGAAGCTCAAAGACGACGACACACAGACCGTAACATGCGCAACAGTTACCCTTGAGCTTGGAATAGATATAGGTAAACTTGAAAGAATAGTGCAGAACAATTCGCCAAACTCAGTTTCAAGCTTTTTACAGAGACTTGGCAGGTCGGGCAGACGTGACGCGCCCCCTGAAATGATGATGGTGTTCAGAGAAGAAACACCGTTGCCTAATGCACCGCTGCCGCAGATAATTCCGTGGGAACTTTTAAAAGGTATAGCTATAATTCAGCTCTATCTGGAAGAAAGGTTCGTTGAGCCGCCGAGAGTTAAGAAAATGCCGTACAGTTTGCTGTTTCAACAGACTTTGTCGGTTCTTAATGCATCAGGCGAACTGACGGCGAAACAGCTTGCTGAAAGGGTACTTGCTCTTCCGCCGTTTATGGACGTTGAAAGAGAAGACTATAAGACGCTTCTCTTATCTATGCTCAAAACGGGATATATACAAAAGACCGAAGAAAACGGGCTTATAGTAGGACTTGAAGGCGAAAAGCTGACAAACAGCTTTAAGTTCTATGCCGTATTCAAGGACAGCGAAGATTTTACCGTAAGATGCGGCTCGGACGAGATTGGTACAATTACGTCTCCGCCCCCTGTAAACGACAGATTTGCCCTTGCCGGCAGGGTGTGGGAAGTAGAAGAAGTTGACGTTCCAAGAAGACTTGTATACGTAAAACAGGTTGAAGGTAAAATGGAAATATCGTGGCCGGGTGACTACGGCGAAATTCATACTAAGATTCTCGAAAGAATGAAGCAAGTGCTTATGGAAGATATAATCTATCCGTATTTGAAACCAAACGCGATAGAAAGGCTTACCGCCGCAAGAAACGTTGCGAGAAATACCGGTATGCTCAAAAAGTCTTTGGTACACCTTAGCGGATATTCTTGGTGTTTGTTCCCTTGGCTTGGTACACGCGCTATGAGAACTTTGCGCAGATATTTAACTCAGTACAAATCGCAGTTTAAGATAAGCAATATAGAATATGAAACGGGTTATATAATGTTCAAAATGGAGAGCGATAACCCAAAAGGGCTTATTGACCTTTTGAACTACGATGCAAAAGTATCAGGAATTGACACACATTCTCTTGTGGGCAGTAGTGATACCCCCGTATTTGAAAAATACGACACGTATATCCCAAGTGAGCTTTTACGAAAAGCTTACGCCGAAGACAGGCTTTGTGCAGAAGAAGTAGTAACAAGGCTTGAACAAATAGCAAAAGAATAATAAAAAGACGGTTATATTAACCGTCTTTTTCTCCGCTTTCTTTCGGAGAAAGCTTAGCAAAGAACTTGCTGAATGGGTTTATATAAAGAGTTTTCGCAAACTGTTTGATTAAAGTTTTTGCCAAGCTTTTTTCAAAAAGCGTGGGAAATCGAAATCCTTGCCCCTGAATACCTTCTTTGCTCTACTTTCTTGGTATCAAGAAAGTAGTAAAAAAGATGCTTATTTCAAGAAAAGTTTATATGATAAATATTTTGATTATAAAAGACATACTGTTTTTTGTCCTAAAAACAAAGTAAGCGCTTTAATGCTCAAAATCAGGAAAGCATCAAAGCGCTTGCTTTTATTTAAGGGAAAAACTTAGGTTATTCGAGTTCGTTTTTTGCTTTGCTGCATTTAGCCGCTTCGGAAACAACCTTTCCGAGAGCGAACAATGCAATAACGTTAGGAATAACCATAAGGTTGTTGAACATATCTGTTAATTCCCAAACCAAGTCGTTTGAAAGAAGTGAACCCATGAAGATAAAGATAATAGCGATTACAGAATATGCAACATTGAATTTCTTACCAAAGAGATATACAGCGTTAATTCTACCGAAAAGGTTCCAGCTGATGATTGTTGAGAAAGCGAAGAA
>JAZRPI010000239.1:0-7808 GCA_045649165.1 Eubacteriales bacterium
TCACAGATGTATCACTATATGAAAGAAACTTTTATACCATATACAACCTGTGAAAGAGATATGCTTTTGTCACACTTTGCAGTCCACTTTTCGCCCATTCTCTATATTGGTCTGCCTTTCTATTTAATATTCCCCCACCCGTCAACAATACTCGCAGTACAAGCGATTGCAGTCGCTTTAGGCATTATTCCTTTATACAAGTTATCAAAGCATTTTAATCTCTCAAACAACAAAATACTTGCGATAATTATTATGTATGCTCTGCATCCGACAGTTATTGCAAACAACTTCTACTATTTCCACGAAAACTGTTTTCTTACTGTACTTCTTCTTTATCTGTTCTACTTTGCAGAAAAGAAAAAGGCTATACCGACATATATATTCGCTCTTCTCACGATGATGGTAAAAGAAGATGCGCCTATCTACGTATTGTTTTTTGGTCTGTATCTCTTGTTGTCAAACAAAAGCAAAATCAAAGGAACTATCCTTTGTTGTATGTCGGTTGTCTACTTTGCTGTTGTGACAAAGCTTATGAGTATATACGGTCACGGTATTATGACGTACCGTTATGAAAACTTTATATTTGAAGAAAACGGCTCGATATACTCGGTTATTCTGAACGTAATCAAAAATCCGACGTACGTATTTGACCAACTTCTGAAAGTAGAAAAGCTTGAGTTTCTTATTCTTATGCTTGTTCCGTTAGCGCTTATTCCCTTTGCTATTAAAAAGCCGTCTAATATTATTCTGCTTTTCCCCATGGTGCTTATAAACCTTATGACAGAATACGTATATCAGTATGATATAGGCTTTCAGTACACTTATGCAACAGTTGCTTTTCTGTTCTATCTTGTAATAATAAACGTAAGCACGCTGTCAGCAAAACAGGCAAAAAACTTACTGTTGTGCGGTGTATGCGCGTCGCTCGTGTTTTTCGCATCAGTAAACCTTTATAGACTTGAAGCTTTTGAAATATACGACCAAGAAAAAGAAGAAGTTGAAATTATCAATAAAGCACTAAGCTCTATCCCCGAAGACAATAGCATCAAATCAACGTCTTTCTTTATCCCTGCGCTTTGGAACAGAAACGTCGTATACGAATATAAATATTCTGACAAAGAAACCGACTACGTAGTTTTTGACCTACGCTGGTCAAAAAAAGAGCTTTCGGAATTTCTTGCAGAAAACAGCGAAGATTACGAATGTGTAACAATGGAAAGTAACGTAATCGCAATATACAAAAAACGCAGTCAATAATGACTGCGTTTTTATTTTTAATAACACATCTCAAATATTTCTTTTATCTTGTCGTAGTCAAGAGAAATATACGTTGCAATTTCTCTCGATTTGCCAAAGGTACAGAGTTCAGCAAGTCGGTCAATACAATTTTCGGGAATATCAAATTCTCGTAATTTTGACGGCATACCAATTTCCTTGAAAAAGTCTGACATACATTCTATGCCCTTTTCTGCCGCTTTTGTATCATCACTTTCTTCTACTTCCCATACGCGTCTTGCAAACTGTGCAAAGCGTGTTATGTCGTATTTATATACATACTTTGCCCAGGCAGGAAAGAGTACGGCAAGACCTGCACCGTGAGCAATAGTTTCATATTCGCCACTGAGTGCGTGTTCAAGCTGATGTACAGGCAGTGCATTCTCTCTGCCACAACCTGTAAGGTCATTATGCGAAAGACTTGACGCCCACATCATATTCGCTCTTGCTTCATAGTTACAAGGGTCGGTAATTAAAGTCTTGCCTGCATTGATAACAGATTTTAAAATCGACTCAGCAATCCTATCAGTCAAATCTGTTGGCTCTACGGGTATAAAATATCTTTCCATTGTATGAGCCATAATATCTGCAATTCCGCAGGCTGTCTGGTATTTGTTTACCGAATAGGTAAGTTCAGGGTTACATATAGCAAACAAGCATCTGTTGAAATCACTGTTAAAACCGCGCTTCATATTGAATTCTGAGTTTGTTACTACCGCAGACGAGCTCATTTCACTTCCCGCCGCCGCAAGAGTAAGTATACAGCCAACAGGAAGACCATTCTTAAGTACACTTTTTCTTGTGGGGAAATCCCATACGTCGCAGTCGGACAAAACGCCTGCCGCTGTGTATTTACAAGAGTCAATAACGCTTCCACCACCAACTGCAAGAATCATTTCAACATTGTTTTCTCTTGCAACTTTGATTGCATTTCTGACAAAAGTAATATTTGGGTTTGGCTCAACACCGCCCATTTCAACTACATTAATGCCGTTTTCTTTTAAAGACGTCATTACTTCATCGTATAGACCGCTTTTTTTGATGCTCCCCATTCCATACTGCATCATTATGGTCTGAAAACCGTATTCTTTGATTATCTTTCCGACTTCTTTGTGCTTGTTCTTTCCAAAATGCACCTTTGTAGGCGCATAGTAAATAAAATCACGCATATATATTTTCTCCTATATTTTGATAAACAAAAAGTGACGGCAGACATACGCCGTCACTTTTACTTATTATAATGCTTTTTCGTATGTCGCAGGGTCGGGTAAGATTACTTTCTTGATATCAGCGCCAACACCACGAAGTTTTTCAACAAGATTATCATATCCGCGTTCTATATGATAGATATCTTCAATTTCTGTTCTGCCGGATGCAATAAGTCCTGCGAGAACAACTGCAGCCCCTGCACGAAGGTCAACAGCTCGAAGATTTGCCGCAGACAACGGCTGACCACCTTCAATAATAGCAGTACGGTCATCAACCTTTATACAAGCGCCCATTCTGCGCAATTCATCAACGTATCTAAATCTATTTGAGAATATGCCTTCGTTAAGAAGACTTACACCCTGAGCCTGACACATAAGTACACACATCTGCGGACCCATATCTGTCGGGAAACCGGGGTACGGAAGCGTCTTCAGGTTTATTCTTGAAAGATTATCCTTGTTTCTGTAAACGGTTACAGAATCATCGTATTCTTCAACTGTAATTCCCATTTCTTCCATCTTTGCTGAGATAGATTCAAGATGCTTCGGAATTACGTTCTTTACGTTAAGCTTACCACCTGTAACAGCCGCCGCAATCATATATGTTCCCGCTTCAATCATATCGGGAATAATAGCGTAAGTACAGCCCTTAAGCTTTTCAACACCAGTAATCTTAATGGTATCGGTACCTGCGCCCGAAATCTTCGCGCCACAGGTGTTAAGGAAGTTTGCAAGGTCAACTATGTGGGGTTCACGCGCCGCATTTTCAATAACGGTTACACCCTTTGCTCTCGTAGCCGCTATCATTACGTTCAAAGTTCCGCCAACAGTTACCGCGTCAAAATATATATTACTTCCTGTGAGTCCTTGTTCCGCAATGGCTTCAATACAGCCACCTTCGATAACACACTCAGCACCAAGTGCTTCAAAACCCTTGATATGCTGGTCAATCGGTCTTACACCAAGGTCACAACCACCGGGGAGACCTACCTTGCCCCTGCCAAAACGTCCAAGCTCTGCACCTACAATGTAATACGAAGCTCTCATTTTTCTTACAAGCTCGTATGGTGCAAGTCCTGCCTTAACGCCCCTTGTGTCAATTTCTGCAGTGGTCTTATTAATCCTTCTGACCTTACCGCCCATGCTCTGAATAATTTCAAAACAAAGAGCAACGTCGCTTACGTTAGGTATATTTTCAATAACACATATATCATCAACAAGAATACTTGCAAGTATTACAGGAAGAGCAGCATTTTTCATTCCGCTGACTTCAATATCCCCAAACAGCGGCTTGCCACCTTTTATTACTAATTTCTCCATTTTATCTCCGTTCTGTTGCATAATCATCGAGCAACAATTATGTACCGTCATTTATTATGAGCAAACAAGATAATTCTTAAACGCAATTATATAGTATATATAATTAATCAATTAATTATAACATACTAGTAACCAATAATGAACAATCTATTACATTTGTTTACATTTTGTTTACAAATATCTTGCACTGTCTTTTTCATTTATTAAACTACTGCCATTTTATGCAAAAACTTCCGTCTTTGTTACCCGTTTGTCTTGTCTTTGTAGTAAGCAACAGCCAAATCAACAACCATTCCATAACTTGCGGTTCCGGCTGACTGTCCCTGCGTTTTCAAATACGTATCGTTTACAACATCGCTCACGTCTGATGCTACCGATTCTCTGTATTTTTCAAAGAAGTTGCTGTATGCAATCATTTCACTCTGTACTCTTGAATCAGCATTCATAAACACTTCGTAATACATCTGATAGTCTGCTGTATATAAAGCGTTTGTTACGTATTCAAACATATTGAGATATGCGCTGTATTTTATATATGGGTCATCACTTTCCATACACACAAGAAAAGCTACGAAATTCGCTTCGTTCTCTGGGGCTATTCCCCTTTGATGAGCAAGCTCGTGAGCCGCTGTGTATGGAATAGTATAATCGGGAAAATTAATATTCAGATTAGCTTCACCTGTATAATACGAATACACACCCGAAATATGCGTATACGTCATAGGCTCACTCAATACAATATACTTTAAGTTTGATTTCAAATTCTGTATGAAATCATACTTTTTACAAGCCTTTTTGTAAGTATTGTTGAGCTTTTTGTTCATCTCATCAAGAGAATATGGCATTACTGAACTTCCGTCGTCGGTATACATAACTTCGTCAAGCAAGGGCGTCATTTTCTCAGAAAGAATAAGTGCCGTATCTTTTAACTGTTGTGCAGTTACGCTTTCTTCTTTCAACCCAAGTTTGCTTGCAAGTGTCGTTCCATGATATCCCATACCGTAACCAAGCACGAATACCGAATAAAGAAACGACAATACGGACACCAATGCAACTATACACCTTATAGACGCTTCGTCCGACTTTTTGAACGCTGCTATGCTTATATATATCATAACAAATATGAAAATTGGCATAGCTATTATAACAGTCTCTGCCAAAGAAAAAGGCAGCCACGACGTCATATAAGCCAATAGGGCTCTTACAAGCGCTCCGATGTTCTGATTATAAAAATCTGCAAACCCTTCACTTATAAGACATGTTATATGAACGATTGCAGAAAGAACACAAACACAAAAAAGAACAAGAGACGGAATAGGACAGTATGTTTTTATAAGCTCTTTCAACCCTTTTTTCCTGATAGGAGTCTCTTGTATATCGATATTATTATCCATTTATCTTTTCTCCAAAAAACATATACATATATGCTTACACTATAACATATTAATTATACTACAAAATACTGTATTTTTCAATCTATCCTTTTCAACAAAAAATCGGAGGTAAATTCTATGAAACACATAAAAAATATTCTCATTGCGGTCGTGTTCCCCATTCTTTTTATATCGTTTGTATGCCACAATATATCTGCAAAACAAACGGTAAAAACTCCGCTTTCGCCCGCTTTGTCCGTTATCGCATCTGATATGGAAATGAAAAAATGCGGACTGTCGGACACGGATATATATTTTACATACAACGACTTTGAAGAATTTTTGCATACCCAAAATTTTAAATCAATCACGGTATCATCTCTCCCTTCTGAATTTGAAGGAGTTTTATATTTAAAAAACATACCTGTTATATCAAATCAGGTAATATATAAAAAAGACATAAAAGAACTTAAGTTTTCGCCGAGCTCAAACAGTGTTTCAACATCGTCTTTTTATTTCTCGGGCGACCTATTAAGCTGTGAATCATCTGTCAAATGTACAATACACCTTTTGCCAGAAATAAACACAGCTCCCACAATCAGCGCAGATACCTTTGGCGGTCAAAAACTTACTACACAGAAAAATATTATGGTATATTCAAAATTACAGGCAGAAGACAGCGAAAACGATGCAATAAATTATGAAATAATTACACAAGCACAGCACGGAATTATATCTGTTTCAGACAGTGGCGATTATACTTATACACCATCATACAACTTTGTCGGCAAAGATAGGTTTGAATACGTTGCTGTTGATATATACGGAAACCGTTCAGAAAGTGCATGGATAGAAATTGACGTTGAAAACAACAAAAATAATACTTTTTTCAACGATATGCTCAAGCACGAAGACCATAATTCAGCGGTAAGAATAACAGACTATGGCATTATGACAGGCAAAGTAATTGACGGGAAAATGTGTTTTTTGCCCGACTACCGACCGACTAAAGCTGAGTTTATTTCTATGGCTCTTAAATCAGCAGGAATAGAAGTTGACAACACCAATATTTCAACGGGCTTTGTTGATGACAGCGATATTCCGATACATCTGAAAAATGCCGTTGCTTATGCGGTAAATACAGGTATTGTAACTGGCACAAAAACAGAACAAGGCGTATTTCTCTATCCTAATTCAGAGATAACAAGGGCGGAAGCTTCGGTTATTGTAAACAATATTCTTAATATAGAAAAAAGCGATAACGATATAATATTCAAAGACAGTCAGGATATTCCGTCCTGGGCTTCTGACGATATTATGTCTTTGGCAAGAGAAAATATTATTGAAAGTATGAATGACGGCAGTTTTATGCCGAATTCTGAAATCACAAACATACAGGCGGCAAAAATATTCTGCAAAATTTATGAAATGAATAACTGATATTTCTGTAAAATCTGGGCATACTGTTTTCAAAAGAAGATTTTTGAAAGGCAGTATATATGGCAAACAAGAAAACAGAATATCAAAAATACGCCGACAGAACGGCAAAAAAATCGCCCATTTTTATTGACTGCATAAAAGCATTTATTGTAGGCGGTCTCATTTGTACTTTCGCGGAATTATTATTTAATTTTTATCTAAAACTATCTCTCAAAGAAGAAACGGTAAAAATCTTAGTCCCTGTAACACTTATATTCCTTACAGCCATTTTTACAGGGATTGGAATATTTGATAGACTTGCAAAACACGCGGGTGCAGGTACACTTGTCCCCATAACAGGCTTTGCAAACGCTGTGGTATCCCCTGCGCTTGATACAAAGGCTGAGGGGTATATACTCGGCGTAGGAACAAAAATGTTTACAATAGCGGGGCCTGTAATCGTATACGGTACGGTTGCAAGTGTGGTATACGGTGTTGTATATTGGCTTATGAAAGTAATATAAAATTTGGGTGAAGTATGAAAAAAAGATATATAAGATTTGAAAACCCACCGAAAATAATAGCTACAAGTTCGGTTGTGGGAAAAAGAGAAAACGAAGGTTGTTTTGGTGGTAAATACGATATAGTAGACACAAAAGACAGCTTTGAACAAGATACGTGGGAAAAAAGCGAAAGCGAAATGCAAAGACTTGCAGTAAAAAAGGTGCTTGAAAAAACAGGCCTTACTGACAACGACATTGACGTGATGTTTGCAGGGGATTTGACAAATCAGTGCGTCAGCTCAAACTACGGGCTTCTCAACTATGACATCCCCTTTTTGGGTCTGTACGGAGCATGTTCAACTGCGGCCGAAGGGCTTATGCTCTCTGCTATTACCGTAGCAAACGGAACATTTAGCAAGGCATTAGCCGTAACATCTTCGCACAACTGCTCTGCCGAAAGGCAGTTCCGTTATCCGCTTGAATACGGTGGACAGCATACACCAACTTCACAGTGGACAGTAACAGGCTCAGGTGCATTTATCGTTTCAAAAGACGGCTGTGGCCCTATCATTGCAGGATGTATGCCGGGAAAAGCTATTGACAAGGGTATAACCGACATCAACAATATGGGTGCTGCCATGGCTCCGTCAGCCATTGATACACTCACTGCATTTTTCAAAGAAACAAAGACAAAGCCGTGTGACTATGAC
>JAZRPI010000240.1:0-6007 GCA_045649165.1 Eubacteriales bacterium
TTTTATTAATACCATTGGCTATTATTGTGTCTATTCTGTTCTTGAAAGTAAAGCTTTGTCTAGTATATGAAGAAGAATTGTCGGTACACTTGAAGATTTTATTTTTTAAGCGTCCGCTGTTCCCACAAAAACAGGAAAAAATAAACACAAAAAATTACTCTTTGAAAAAACTTCAGAAAAAACAGAAATCACTGAAAAAGAAAAACAAATCAGCCGAACAAACTGAAGAACCACAAAAAAAAGATAAAGCGACTAGAATAAATGATATTCTTGAATTGATAAAAATCATTCTTAAAAACGTTATGTCGCCTTTCAGCAAGTATCTCAAGATTGAAATTGCAAAAATACAAATAAAAATTGGAACAGACGATGCCGCAAAAACCGCCGTTATGTACGGTGTGGCTTCACAAAGCGTTGCTTATATCGTCGAATTACTCTCAAACTTTACTAACGTTGACGTAAAGAAAAGAAACAGTATACAGGTAATTCCCGATTTTCTGTCGGAAAACTCGGAAGCCAAAATCAATATTACCTTAGTTCTACGCGGTTGGCACGCACTTTCACTTGCAACAAAATTCTTTATGGGTTATACAAAACATAAAAATATAAATATAAATTCTCTCAAAACACAGGAGGAATAAAAATATGGACAGCAAACAGAACGACATCATCAAAACTACATTAGACAGCATCAAAGGTATCGTTGAAGCAAATACGGTAATTGGCGAACCCGTAAATACACCTAACGGAGTTACAATCATTCCCGTATCAAAAATTTCTCTCGGCTTTGCATCAGGCGGTCTTGACTATTCTTCAAAGAAAGAACAGGCTGCAAAGGCTAACAACTTTGGCGGCGGCTCAGGAACAGGCGTTTCTGTTACACCTATGGCTTTCTTGGTTATAAAGAATGACGGACAGGTTGAACTTCTCAATATGTCTATTGCAGACACTACTACAAACAGAATTGCAACTGTCGGCAACATAATCGAAAAAAGCCCCGACGTTATTGAAAGAATTAAAAATATTTTTTCAAAGGAAAATAAAGGCGAATAAGCTTTAAACTGTAACGAAAAAAATTGCATAACAAACTTCATATCTGATAAAAACTAAAACAAAAACGTTTTTATATGGAGTAATGTTATGTATATAAAGAAAATAGTTTGCATAATAGTATGCCTTATATGTTTTTTAAATATATTTGGCATTGACTGTAATGCTCTCGGTCTATCCGCAGAAAGCGCCGTCTGTATTGACGGGGATGCGGGTCTTGTCGCTTTTGAAAAAAATGCGCATAAAAGAATGGGTATGGCAAGCACGACGAAGATTATGACCGCTCTTGTAGCTTTAGAAAACTGTGATTTAGAAAAGAGCGTTATGGTTTCAAACCATGCTATCGGGGTGGAAGGCTCGTCTATTTATTTAAAAAAAGGCGAAAAGCTGACTATGAAAGAACTGCTCTACGCCTTACTTTTGCAGAGCGCTAACGATGCGGCAACAGCCATAGCTTACGAAATAGGCGGAAGTATAGAAAATTTCGCTCAGATGATGAACGAAAAGGCTAATGCTTTAGGCTTAAAAGATACCCACTTTACAAACCCACACGGCCTATACGACGAAAACCACTATACTACGGCGTACGAGCTTGCAATCATTACCAAAAACGCCTTAGACAATCCAACTTTCCGCGAGATAGTATCTACGAAGAAAACCGTTATACCGCTTAATAACGGCGAAGGTAAGCGTGTTCTTGTCAATCATAATAAATTGCTGAATTCTTACGACGGTTGTATCGGAGTAAAGACAGGATTTACCAAAAGGACAGGCAGATGCCTTGTTTCTGCGGCAGAGAAAAACGGCACTACTATGATTGCCGTTACTCTCAACGCGCCGAGCGATTGGAACGACCACAAAATTATGCTTGACTATGGGTTTGGAAAAATCACAACCTATCATCTTGCTTCTCCTGAACAATTCAGCTATAAGGTAGCTGTTGTGGGCGGACAGGAAGAATATATTAATGTAAGCAATACAGGCGGACTGAAGTACACCTGTTTTTCCGAAAACGCAAATATAAAGAGTGAGCTTATCTTGCAAAACTTTATGTTTGCGCCCGTATTCCAAGGCGACGTAATCGGGCAAGTAATTTTTTATAACAACAATGAAGAAATAGGCAGAGTTGACCTTATTTCGCAAAACGAAGTACAAAGAAAAATAATCAAGAAAAAACTGTTCGGTATTTTTTAGGAGAGTTATATAATATGGAAGAAATCCGACTTCAAAAGTATATATCATCAATAGGAATAATGAGCCGCCGTGCCGCTGAAAAAGAAATTGAATCCGGCAAAATCAGAGTTAACGGCGAAATAGCTGACTTAGGTCAGAAAATCATCCCCGGCAAAGACCGGGTTACATACAAGGGTAAACCGATTGATGCAAAAATCCCCGAGCGTAAGGTTTATATTATGCTCAACAAGCCCAAAGGATACGTCACTACCCTTTCGGACGATAAATCAAGAAAATGCGTTGCAGAACTCGTTAAAGACGTTAACACAAGAGTATATCCTATTGGCAGACTTGATATGTATTCCGAAGGACTGCTTCTTTTTACAAATGACGGCGAGTTTGCAAACAAACTTACCCACCCAAAACACCATATACCAAAAATATATCACGTCAAAGTCAAGGGCGAAATATTACCCGAACAGTTAAAACAACTCTCAAAGCCTATGGTTATTGACGAATACGAAATTCAGCCTGTCAAGTGTGATATTATTACAAGAAGAGACAACTATACAGTTATACGTATGGAACTTTTTGAAGGCAGAAACAGACAAATCAGAAAAATGTGCGAAATCTGCGAGCTTGAAATTGTAAAACTTCAGCGCGTTGCAATCGGTAACGTAAAACTTGGCGACCTTTCCCCAGGAAAATGGCGTCATCTGACAAAATCTCAGGTTGAGTATCTATACAAAAACAACTAAATTTTACACAAAACAGCCGTTTTATTTTAACGGCTGTTGTTTTTTTGAAAAATCAAAAAGAAAACAACAAAACAACCATTTCCCAACTTCTATTTGTGTATTTTGGTAATTTTTGGTAATATTAACTTAATATCGACAAATTTTTTTAGTAAGTATTTTATCAAAAAGGGTATTGCACAAATTGGGAATTTATGGTAATATATACACATAGAAAACAGAAAATAACGAAATATTGGAGAGTGCAAAGAAAATGGAAACATCAGTTAAAATTCTGATAGCTGACGAAAACTACGATTTTCGGACAAGCTGTCGCGACAACCTTAAAAAGAATGGATTTCAGCAAATCGACCTTGCATCAAACGGCGAAGAAGCATTATGTAAAATAAGAACAAACAGACCTGACGTTGTAATTATTGACTCTTGGTTATCAAAAGTAGACTGTATAAAGGTTATAAACGATGCAAAGTCATCAGATAAATACCCCGCTTTCATTGTTGTATCAGCAGTAAACAATGAAAACATTTTCTCAGAAGCTACAGAAGCGGGCGCAGAATACTGTCTTGTAAAACCGCTTGATTATTCAACTCTAAAAGAACGCATAATGAGAATCGTAAGCAAGAATATGCGTGCAGTAGGCAAAGCTTTTTCAGGGAAGAATAATTCTTCTGAAATTGATATGGAAACACAGATTACAAAAATAATACATCAGATTGGCGTTCCCGCACACATAAAAGGCTATCAGTACTTACGTACAGCGATTATGATGGCTATTGAAGACAACAATATAATAAATTCAGTAACAAAAATTCTCTATCCTTCAGTTGCTCAGAAATACTCAACAACGTCATCAAGAGTTGAAAGAGCAATCAGACACGCAATTGAAGTAGCTTGGGATAGGGGCGACATTGACACTTTGAATTCATATTTCGGTTACACAATACAGAACAATCGTGGTAAGCCCACAAACAGCGAATTTATCGCAATGATTGCCGATAATTTGCGTTTGAAAAATAAATTCTCCTAATCTATCCCCTTATTTTCCCCATTTTAAGACTTTTAAGTCTTAAAAAAATTGTGATATGGGCTGCGCCCATGTCACAGCCCTTAATTTTAAAGTTTTATACTTTAAAAAAAGACAAAAAACCGTGCTCCCCTCACGGTTTTTTGTTTTTTTGCTTTTTCAAAAAGAAAGTACGCAAAGAACTTGCCGAATTCAAAAGTATTATTCCCCCACACTTTCTCTTACAAATATAGTCTTTATGATTATAACAAGCACAGGGAATGAAATAAGCCCGATAAAACCGCACAATTCAAGTCCAAGGTACATTGAAAAAAGTGTTGCCAACGGATGAAGCCCGATACTCTTCCCTATTATTCGCGGTTCAAATATTTCACGGACAATGCTCACTACTGCAAAAATTATGAGCAGTCCGAACCCTTGATAATATGAACCTGCAATAAGCTTCACAGCTGCCCAGGGTATAAGAACTGTTCCAACACCTATTACCGGCAAGATATCAACCAATGCCGTGATTAACGCTATTGCAAACGCGTATTCGGTTTTCAAAATCAAAAAACCTATATACAACTGCAAAAACGTAAGCGCCATTGTCAACAGATACCCTTTTATTACGTTCATTCCGACAAGACGAAGTTTTTTCTTTATATTTTTTATATTGTTTCTCATTCTCTTTGGAACAATACTTTTTATAAAGGCTATTATTTCATCATAGTCAGCGCAAAAATAGTATGACGCCATAATAAGCACCAAAGAAACAAACAGCAAATTCGGCAGTATTGTCAATACGCCTTTCAACATATTAGGTACGTTGTCAGTAAATCTTGTCATCATTTTCTGAGCAAGTCCAGAAAAAATCGTCCTTAATTCTTCTTCACTCCCAAACGACTGCAAAAACGGTACTTTTTCCATAGCCTTGCTCGTTATTTCAAGAAGACTGTCTACCCATCTATCAGCGTTATTTGAGATAAAAAGCACGATGCCGCGAAACTCGTATATAAGCTTGTCAATAATTAAAAAGAGCACAAGCCCTATCAGCACAAGCACAAGAAAAACGAGAATAATACTGATTAGTTTTTTCGGTATTTTCGTTCTTTTATGCAGAGTTTCACTCATCGGTCTTATTATAAGAGAAACCGCCCAGGCAACTAAAAAAGGAAGTATAAGTTTCAGAAGGTATTTGACAAATATAAAACCCAAAGCTATTGTCAAAACAGCGTAAAACGTTATTACAAGTATTCTCTTATAGCTTTCTTTCGGCAAAAAATCCAAAGAGTTACACACCGCCCTTTTGCTTACGTATATTTATTATATTATAAAGGAAAACGTTGTAATTTATTCTACAATGTGATAAAATAAAGCAGTTTAGTAATTTAATCCTTTGGAGAACAGAGTAATGAAAGAATTTGAAAGCTTTGAACGAATAGGCGTTGTTCCACACAGAAGCTATTATATTCCTTTTGATGAAAATGACGTATAAAGGATAACAAATATGGCATTATAGACCGCACTTCAAGTTCACGTTTTTTGTCTCTTGACGGCGAATGGGAAATAAAGCAACATTCAAACATTGATGAGTTTGATATAGATGAAAAACTTGACAAAACAATCCCCGTTCCGTCCTGCTTACAGATGCACGGCTTTGACCATATTCAGTATATCAACACAAGGTACCCTTTCCCTGTTTTACTCCCCCATATTTCGCGTGATAACCCCTGTTGGCATTATCGCAGATATTTCAGCCTAAACAAAAAGAATAACGAAAAATATTATCTCAATTTTGAAGGCGTAGACTCTGCTTTTTATCTATATATAAACGGTCAGTTCAAGGGTTATTCGCAAATTTCACACAGCACAAGCGAGTTTGATATTACCGACCTTGCAGTTGACGGAGAAAATAAAATAGACGTACTCGTTCTCAAATGGTGCATTTCAAGCTATTTGGAATGTCAGGACAAGTTCCGTTTTTCCGGTATTTTTAGAAACGTATATATTCTTACACGTCCAA
>JAZRPI010000241.1:0-1599 GCA_045649165.1 Eubacteriales bacterium
TTTTCAATAATATCGGAATATTTAATTTCTCTTACAACTTCCTTGCCGAAATATCTTGCAACAGACTTCATTTCTTCGGGAACTGATGAATAGTCGTCGTTCAAGTCAGCGTGGTTACCGCCTGTATTTACTATGTAGAGATAGTAGCCGTATTTATTCAAGTCGAAGTCAATCTTCTTGATGATAGGGTTCTTTGTGTCCTTAAAGTCAATATTGATAAATCCGCCCACAGCGCAAGCCATCTGGTCCATAAGACCACTCTTCTTGCCGAAGTGTACGTTTTCTGCAAACTGAGCAATCTTTGCAATTTCAACGTTGTCAACCTTACCTTCGTTGTAAAGGTGGTTGAGAATGTTACCAACCATAACTTCAAAAGCGGCAGATGAAGAAAGACCTGAGCCTTTGAATACGTTACTTGTTGTATATGCGTCAAAGCCGCCGATTTTGTATCCCTTTTCGTTAAAGCCGTCACACATACCTGTAATAAGTGAGTATGATGAGAAGTAATGCTTTTCAGTAGGCTTAACGTTTGTGATATCAATAGTATCCTTGGGGAAGCCTTCGCTCTTGATGTTGATTGTGTTGTCACTTCTTACAGAAACAACAGCGATTACGTCAAGGTTGATAGCCCCTGCGAGAACCTTACCGTTGTTGTGGTCGGTGTGGTTACCCGAAATTTCACTTCTGCCGGAAACTGAGAAAATCTGAATATCAGCGTCATTGTTGCCGTATTCTTCTTTGTATCCGTCAATAGCTTTTATGTATCTTTCTGTCTGCATCTGTATCTGGTCGTTTCCATAGAGAGAAGCAAACTTTTCGTTCAAATTACCGTTTTTGATGTAGTCTTTAAGTGCGCAAAGTTTCATAGTAGTTTTATTCCTTTTTATAAAAAATTAGTCAAATTTTGCAAGTTCTTTGAGTGTGAATTCGTATACGCCGACAGCAAACTTATAAAGTTTCTTAGCCGTCTTTTTGTCTATTTCAAGCGGAAAGTCGGGTGGATATCTTGTCTGGATATAGTAGTTGTTGAGAGCAACGCACTCGTCAATCCAGTCAACGAAGCCTTTTTCTATTCTTGAAGCAGTTTTACATATATAAATTATGTTGTGACCGTCGGGTGCATACCCTTTTTCGCATAATATGTATGCTTTGAGCGTCTTTTCAATCGCCTGATGCGAATGGAACGCCGACAAGAGCAGAGTATCTTTATTTTTTGCAAGCATTTTTGAAGCAACAAGGTCGGCTTCGGCATAAATCATCCAGTCGGTGTAAATCTTGCTGTCTTTCGGGTTAGTTCTTCTCATAGACAACAAGCCCCTTTCTTTCTATACGCGAAGCAAAGCTTTTGGACTGCTTGATACATTCTTCCCATTCGGCTGACGTATAAAGGAACAGGTCATAAGGAACGTCGCTGTCAATTTCGAGATATGCCTTTTTCAGCCAAGCATTCTTGTCTTTGATTTCTTTTGAAATTATACATATATCAAGGTCAATTATGCTGTTGTCCTTTTCGCTTCTTTTTACGCCGAAAACTATAATTTTTTCAACGTCAAAGCTCTGTTTGATTTCATCGCAAATAAAGGAAATTTCCTTGATTTC
>JAZRPI010000242.1:0-2233 GCA_045649165.1 Eubacteriales bacterium
GCTTCAAATTCTGCCATAGAGATTGAACCCAAGTCTTCGCCTGAACGATGACGTACAGATACAGTATTGTTTTCAACGTCTTTGTCGCCGATAATAATCATATAAGGCACTTTTTCCATCTGTGCACTTCTAATCTTATACTTCAATGTGTTCTGACTGTCATCAAGTGTTACACGGTAACCAAGTTTTGAAAGTCTGTCGTTAACAGCGTTTGCGTGTTCAAGCGCTCTGTCCGTAATTGTAAGAATTCTTACCTGTTCGGGTGCCATCCAAGTAGGAAGTGCGCCTGCAAACTTTTCAATCAAGAATGCAAGTGTTCTTTCATAACAACCAAGGCTTGTTCTGTGAATGATATAGGGTAACTTTTTCTGGCTGTCGCTGTCTATATAGTACATACCGAACTTTTCAGCAAGGAGCATATCTATCTGAATTGTAACGATTGTATCTTCTTTTCCAAATACGTTCTTGTACTGGATATCAAGCTTAGGTCCGTAGAACGCAGCTTCGTCAATACCTACTTCGTATTCAACGCCAAGGTTGTTAAGGATTTTTTCCATAGCAGCCTGAGCTTCTTCCCACTGTTCTGCTGTACCTTCATATTTCTTTGTATTGTTGGGGTCCCACTGTGAGAATCTGAACGTACAGTCTTCAAGAAGGCCTACTGTATCAAGGCAGTATTTTGCAAGACTGAGACAGTCTTTGAATTCTTCTTCAAGCTGGTCGGGACGGAGAACAAGGTGTCCTTCAGAAATTGTAAACTGACGTACTCTGATAAGACCGTGCATTTCGCCTGAGTCTTCGTTTCTAAACAATGTTGAAGTTTCACCGAGACGCATAGGAAGGTCACGGTAGCTTCTTGCCTGATTGAGATATACCTGATACTGGAAAGGACAAGTCATCGGACGGAGAGCAAGACATTCTTTTTCTTCATCATCAGCATCACCAAGAACAAACATACCGTCACGGTAGTGGTCCCAGTGTCCTGAAATACGGTACAAATCACGCTTTGCCATCAAAGGTGTCTTTGTAAGGAGATAATTGTGCTGCTGTTCGGTGTCTTCTACCCAACGCTGCAAAAGCTGGATAACTCTTGCACCCTTAGGCAAAAGTACAGGAAGTCCCTGACCGATTGATTCAACAGTAGTGAAATATCCAAGTTCACGGCCAAGCTTATTGTGGTCGCGTTTTTCTGCTTCTTCAAGAGCCTTCAAGTGTTCTTCAAGCTCTTCATTGCTACCAAAAGCAGTACCCTTGATTCTTGTAAGCATCTTGTTGTTCTTATCGTTCTTCCAGTATGCGCCTGAAAGTCCCATAACCTTGAAAGCCTTGAGAGCTTTTGTGTAGCAAATATGGGGGCCTGTACACATATCAATATAGTCGCCCTGCTGGAAGAATGTAATTACTGCATCTTCAGCCAAATCGCCGATATGCTCAACCTTATATTTTTCGCCCCTGCTTTCCATAAGAGCAATAGCTTCTTCTCTGGGAAGTGAAAAAGGCTTAATCGGAAGATTTTCTTTTGTAATCTTCTTCATTTCCTGTTCAATTTTCTGCAAATCTTCATCAGCAAGCTTTGTTTCGCCAAGGTCTACGTCATAGTAAAAACCTTTTTCAGTTGCAGGACCGTATGCGAAAATAGCATCAGGATAAAGTCTTTTTACTGCCTGAGCCATAATGTGCGCTGCCGAGTGGCGAAGCACTTCAAGTTCCATTTCAACGGGACATACGTCAGCATGGCCGTCATTGTAGATAATTTTCATTTTTCTCACCTTTATTTTAAATATATATTTTTTTACAAAACAAAAAGCACCCCAAACAATAGGTAAAATTAACCTACTGTCAAGGGTGCAAATTTTCAAATAAAATGCACGGTTCCACCTTGATTTTTCTCTCTTTTTTACAGTCAAACCATAATTCTTTAACGCAGAATATACGTCAGTTTCTACTATCGTTTCAAAACTGAAGCTCGGGAATGGTCTTCATTTTACCAAATTTAGAAAGCTTCCACCAATGCTTTCTTCTCTGTGAAATCTGTCGTAAAACTACTCTTTCCGTCATAGCCTATACACTTTTTATCTAATGTATTATAACACCATTTTTTTATAATGTCAACAGATTATTTGATATCAACTCTGCTTCTTTTTTCGCCATTATAAAACGCCTTAATATTCTCAATAATTTCAAACAAACAGCGTTCTCTCGCTTCATAAGCGCCCCACGCGTTATGTGGTGT
>JAZRPI010000243.1:0-2528 GCA_045649165.1 Eubacteriales bacterium
CTGTTTGGTACGGTTGGATTGGTCTTATTTTGATGATTGTTGGTCCTATTGTAACACGTTTTGTGTTTGAAGGTATGATGCTCTGGATTCTCTTGGTTAACAACGTAATCAAGATTAACAACAAGCTCAAAGACCAGAATAAGCCTGAAGCTAAGGTTGCACCGAAAGCTCCCAAGGCAGAACCTGTTTCACAGCCTGTTTCACAGCCCGAAGCTGCGCCTGTTATTGAAAACAAGGAAGAATAAATTACAAAAATCAGACGGCAGAAATGCCGTCTTTTTTTATTGTGTGCGATTTATTATTTGTAATATTTGTTTATTTTCGGCGGCACCAAGTCACTCCCCTACAATATAAATGATATTATTTCTGCAACTCCCTTGAGCGAGTTTTCTTTGCCCCGCTTTTTGAAAAAAGCTTGGCAAAAACTTTACTCAAACAGTTTGCTAAAACTCTTTATACAAACCAATTCAGTAAGTTTTCTTTGCCTACTTTCTTTCGAAAAAGAAAGTAGGGGCCAAGCTTTCTTTTAAGAAAGCGGGAAAAAATAAATATAATTTGATTGTAATTTATAGAAATATATGTTATACTTGTTTATGTATATTTAAAAAACGCGTATGGGGTGTAGATATGTATTGGAATGAATTTTTATTCAGTTCTGTTGCTGTTTTGCTTGTGTTTATAATACTTGCAATAGTCAGCACGAAGACAAAAAAGAATAAATGGTTTACACCTATTGTTATGCTGACCTTAGGCGTTGTTTTGTCGGCTGCACTGCTTTATATTCCTATTCTTTATCAGTCATACAAAGAAATGGGCGGCGGACTTTTTGAGACTATCTTTGACGCGATTTTTATGTCAATAAACCTGTTTGGCTTTGACGGAGAGCTTGGCAATATAATGGGTGAAATTTCTCATCTTTCTCCCTTGCTTTACAAAGGATATATTGCTTTGTTTACCGTTATATATATTCTCGCCCCTTTTCTCACGGTTGGGATTGTTTTATCGTTTTTCAATGATATTTCATCATATATATACTACATATTCCATTTTAACTCACAGGTGTACGTATTTTCTGAGTTGAACGAAAAATCGTACCTTCTTGCAAAGAGTATAGCGAACGACAAAGATGAAAAACCGCTTATAATTTTTGCAAACGTTGTCAAGGACAGAAAGAAGAAAAACAAACTCCTTGAAAAGGCAATAAAGCTCGGCGCTTTGTATTTTAAAAAAGACATAGCGGCTTTAAAACTTGGTTTCCACAACAAAAATAAAGATATAAAACTGTTTACCATAAACGAAGACGAAAACAAAAATATCAATCTTTCGTTTGCATTGATTAGAAAATACAAAGAGTATTCAAATGCATATCTCTATATTTTCTCAACAAGTAACGAATCGGAATATCTGTTTTTGAATTCTTATGACAGCGATACAAAGCTGAAAGTACGCAGAGTTGACGTTGTTAATTCACTCATTTCGCGTACAATTTATGAAGACGGATATAAAAATCTGTTTATGAGTGCATACGAAGAAGGTGGAACAAAACACATAAACGCGCTTGTTGTGGGTGTTGGCGTGCACGGAACAGAGATAATCAAAACTTTGCCTTGGGTATGCCAGATGGATGGTTACAGGGTAAAAATAAACGCTTTTGATATAAGAAAAAACGTAGAACAAGAATTTACTTCGCTTTGCCCTGAGCTTATGAAGTTCAGCGGAAAAGAGATTGACGGCGAAGCATTATACGATATAAACATTCATTCAAATGTCAACGTTGATACTCTTGAATTTGATACGATGTGCGAAAACTTATCGCCTGTAACTTACGTATTTATTGACGTTGGCGACGACGACAAGAATATTTCAATTGCAATCAAACTTCGCACTCTGTTTGCTCGTAAAAAGTGTAGTCCCGTTATACAGGCAATTGTACATAACTCGAACAAGAAAAAGGCTTTGGTTGGAATAACAAACCATCGTAAACAGCAGTACGATATTGATTTTATCGGAGATTTGGAAGAATGTTATTCAAAAAGCATAGTGCTTAATTCCAGTATTGAACAACAGGCTCTTGGACGCCATTTGAAATGGGGAGAAGAAAAAGACTTCTGGCAGTATTCGTATAACTACGAATCTTCAATAGCGTCGGTTATTCACAAAAAATTGAAAATGCAGTGCGGTATCGCAGGTGTTGAAAAGACTTTGGAAGAACGTACCGAAGAAGAAAAACAGGCTTTGAGAATTCTTGAACACCGTCGTTGGAACGCTTACGTACGTTCACGCGGTTACGTATACGGCGGAACGACCGACAAGTCGGGCAGAAATGATATGGCGAAAACGCATAACTGTCTTGTTCCGTTTGGCGAACTTCCCTTGGAAGAACAGCTGAAAGACGACGACTGATATAAAGAGTATTAGGAGATAAAAACAATGAAAGACGTATTTATAAGCTATAAGGCAGAAGAAATAGAAGAAGCGGGCTGGGTAAAATCCGTTCTTGAAAGCAACGGAATTTCTTGTTGGATGGC
>JAZRPI010000244.1:0-1830 GCA_045649165.1 Eubacteriales bacterium
GATTGCCATAGTGTCAAAGAAACCGCAGACAACACGTAACAGAATTACAGGTATACTTACAA
Organism: Eubacteriales bacterium; assembly: GCA_045649165.1. Lineage (GTDB taxonomy): Bacteria > Bacillota > Clostridia > Oscillospirales > CAG-272 > RGIG1995. The sequence goes on from JAZRPI010000244.1 coordinate 63, forward strand.
AGGGAGAAGACCAGTACGTATTTTTGGATACCCCAGGTATGCACAGCCCCAAGACCAAGCTTGGCGATATTATGGTCAAAAACGTAAGAAAGACTGTCGGCGAATCGGATGCTGTAATACTTGTTGTTGATGCTTCGTATGCACCCGGACAGATTGAAGAAGGCTTCATTGAAAGAATCAAGAAGCTTGAGCTTCCTTCAATTCTTGTTATAAATAAGACGGATAAATGCGATGCTGAAAAGGTAGGCGAAACAATCAAGGCTTATTCAGAACTGCATGATTTCAGTTCGATTGTTCCGATATCAGCGGCAAAAAATGAAGGGGTTGACATAGTTCTCAAGGAAGCTGAAGCATTTATGGAAGAAAGCGAATGGTTCTTCCCTGAAAATGCACTCACAGACCAGCCCGAAAGACAGATTGCAGCTGAAATTATAAGAGAAAAGCTTCTCCGTACACTTGATGAAGAAATACCCCACGGTACTGCTGTTGTAATTGACAGCTTTGAAGAAGGCAAGAATATAATCAAGATAAATGCTACTGTTTTCTGCGAAAAGGAAACACACAAGGGTATTATTATAGGCAAAAAGGGCGAAACTCTCAAAAAAATCGGTACTTACGCAAGAGAAGATATGGAAGGATTTTTTGGAACAAAAATCTTCTTGAATATCTGGGTAAAGGTAAAAGAAAATTGGAGAGATTCTCAGCAGAATATATCCAATTTCGGATTCAAACTTGACTAATGGCAGAACAGAGTTTAGTAAAAATAAAAGGCATTGTTACAAGGGCAGTACAGTATAAGGAAAACGACAAGATACTGACACTCTTGACAGCCGAATACGGAAAAATATCGGTATACTGTCACGGTGCGAAAAGTAACAAAAGTAAGTTTTTGACTTCATGTAGACTTTTCTGTTATTCCGAATTTGTTTTGACAAAGAAAAAAGACTTTTACTACATAAAAGAAGCTGATTACATTGAAGCATTCTTTGATATAGTAAACAGTATGGACAAGTTGTTTTTGGGACAGTATTTCCTTGAAGTTATAAACGAAATAAGCGTCGAAGGCGAACGTCATGATAATTTGCTTAGACTGCTGCTTAATTCACTCTATGCCTTGTCAAAGGATATAGCTGACCCAAGAGTGATAAAGTCAGCTTTTGAATTACGAGTTTGTGTAGAAATGGGCGTAAGTCCGTATTTACAGGGATGTCGCGAATGTGGCTTAGTCAGTGAAGAATTAGTATATTTTGACGTTCTCAACGGCAACACAGTTTGCAAAAACTGTATACTGAAAGAAAACAACACCATAGACGGAACACAGGCGGGTGTATATTTACCCATAAGTCAGTCTGTATTGGTTGCTATGCAGTACGTAGAAACTGCCAAGATTGAAAGACTGTTTTCGTTTACACTTAGCGACGAAATGTTCGGCGTATTTTTTGCTGTATGTGAAAAATATCTTTTAAGTCAGGTTGGCAAATCTTTTATAACGCTTGATTTATATAACGAGCAGATTAAAAATTGATTACAAAAGAGAAAAAGAAAAATGGCATTTGAAAAAGCACTGAAAACACTTGAATATAATAAGATACTTGAGTCTTTGTCTAACCATGCTCACACACAGGGAGCAAAGGAAATGGCAAAGGCTTTGGTGCCGTCTTCAGATTTATGGGAAATAAGATATGCACTTAGCCAGACAACAGACGCCCTTGAATTTATAAACAAAAAGGGTATGCCGTCGTTTGGAAACATAATTGACGTTACATTC
>JAZRPI010000245.1:0-5457 GCA_045649165.1 Eubacteriales bacterium
GTTTTATTGTTGGCTACTTCATATTTAAGAATAGAAGTAATATGGTCTTGTCCGCAGACGTCTTCAAAATCAGACGGACGCCATTTTCTGTATAAAGCCTGATGCATTAAATCAACTCCTGTGCAAACTTTGTAATAAAAACAAGATGCGATATAAGACCATACACCTTAAAATCGAATTAAGACATATACGCGTTAACCGTATATTCCACTCAGAATAGGCGTCCTTGCGGCACATCGAACATACTGCTTAATGCTGCTCGGTTCCCCGCCTGACATGGTTCACAGCCATCAATTGCGCAAGACCCATTCATCAACGTAGAAAAATACGGCACAGCCGTACATATCCAACCCTCAAAAAAGGGAACCACCCCTGCTGTAGCGGATTGCAGGTACAGGGCACCGCTAACTCCCCGGCCGGTATGGCCTTATATCGCATCTTGCTCATTAAATTATAACATATTAATATATTTTTTGCAATAGATAATATTATATATTTTAATAATAAAGTACTTATAAAGCGCTTCTCAGATAATTAATTATTCTTTTTTCCATTCTTGATACTTTAACCTGCGTAAGCCCCAAAATCTGACCGGTTTGTTGCTGTGACAGGTCGTTGAAATATCTAAGAGTTATAATTTGTCTTTGTTCTTCAGTTAGCTTTTTTATAGCTTCTTTCAGAGCCAACTTTTCTGTTAGCTTGTCAATTTCGTTGTTATTATCTTTTATTATGCTGCCCAAAGTAGACGATTCGTCTTCATTTAAGGGTTCCTGAAGAGACCTTACCGGCGAGATAGCTTCAAGGGCAGTAACCACGTCTTCAGTTGACAGACAGCAAAGCTCAGCCAATTCTGAAACGGTAGGCTCTTTTGAATATTGTTTTTCATATTCTTCTTTTTTTCTAAGGATATCAATTCCGTTTTTCTTTATGGTACGGCTGACTTTGATAAGACCGTCATCGCGCAAATATCTTCTTATTTCGCCTATAATCAACGGAACGGCGTATGTGGAGAAAACACAGTTAAAAGAGAAGTCAAAACTTTTTACAGCCTTTATCATACCGATTGTGCCGATTTGTACAAGGTCGTCGTATTCACAGCCACGGTCTTTAAATCTGAGAACAAGTTTTTTGACAAGACCCATATTTTGACTGATTATATCTTCAAGTGCTTTTTCGTCGCCGTTCTGAGCTGATTTTATTAATTCTTCATTGTTTTGTATCTGCATTGGTGTTGAGTTTCTTTATCATAGTGATTGTTGTTCCTTTGCCTAAAGCTGATTTTATTTTCAATTTATCGGTAAAAGAACTCATGATAGCAAACCCCATTCCGCCCCTTTCTCCCGAAGTATCGGTTGTATAAAGCGGTTCCATAGCTTTTTCAATGTTTTCAATTCCGCAGCCTTTATCTTTGATTTTTATTTCAACAGTTCTGTCAGAATAATATTTACCGCTTATGTAGACCGTTCCGCATTTTTCTTTATATGCGTGAACGATACAGTTAGTAACCGCTTCTGAGACGGCTGTTCTTATGTCTGCAAGCTCTGACAATGTGGGGTCGAGCATAATAACAAAGTCAGAGCAGACCTTTCTTGCAAAGCTTTCGTTAATTGAATTTGACGGTATTTGCATTTTAAATTCATTTTGAGCTGTTTTTTTCATATATATTTGATTCCTTTCTCAATGGGGATAAGCTTGTCTACTCCTGCCATTAAAAGTATTTCTTCTATCTTCTCGCTCGGGTTTGCAACCTTTATGACACCGCCGAGCATATTTACTTTTGTATATCTTCCGAGAATAAGACCAAGACCTGAACTGTCCATAAATTCAACACTTGAAAGGTCTATTATAACTGTCTCTGGTTGATATTTATATAACTCTTTGTCGATATCTTCGCGTATATATTTTGCAGAATGATGGTCAATATCCCCCTGTAATCTGACGTAAAGAGTTTTGTTTGAATATTCTATTTGTGTTTTCATAAGATTCCTTTCTGTGTAAACAAAAAATGCTGTATCCTTTTGTTGATAGGATACAGCATTTATACTGCGAATTATGTCATAATGTAGTGTGGACAAACATTATTTCATTTCATTCAATTTTTCAAGAGCTTTTTCAACACCAGCAAGAATTTCTCTGTGGCTTTCAAGCTTAGCCTTTTCGCCGTCAACAACAGCCTGTGGAGCTTTTGCTACGAAGCCTTCGTTTGAAAGTTTCTTTTCAATTCTTTCGATTTCGGAAAGTTCTTTAGCCTTTTCTTTTTCAAGACGTTCTTTTTCTTTTTCAAAATCAACAAGGTCGCCTAACGGAATGAAGATTTTTGCAGAGTCTGTAATAATCTGTACAGCGTTTTCGTCTTCATAGTCATCAGCGTATGTGATTTGTGAAGCAGAAGCAAGTTTGATGAAGAAAGGCTCTGTCTTTTCGTTGTATGTGTCTTTATAAGAAGATACGATACAGAGTGCTGCTTTCTTTGAAGGGGGGACGTTCATTTCGTTTCTGCGGTTTCTGATTGCTCTGATTGCAGAAATAAGACGGTCCATAATAACTTCTTCTTTTTCGAAGTTAAGAGCTTCATTGTATACAGGGTAGTCACTTACCATAATGCTTTCGCCTTCGTGGGGAAGTGTCTGCCAGATTTCTTCAGTGATGAAAGGCATAAAGGGATGGAGAAGCTTCAATGTGTTTGACAAAACGTATGTGATAACATTCTGAGCAACAAGGTTAGTCTTTGAGCCCTTATCTGCAAAACGGGGTTTGAGAAGTTCAATATACCAGTCGCAGAATATATCCCAGATGAAGTCGTAGAGTTTTGCAAGAGCAATACCGAGTTCGAAGTTGTCAAGGTTTGAGCATACTTCTTTTACAGTCTTGTTGTAGAGTGAAAGAATCCACTTATCTTCAATTTCAAGTTCAGATGCATCGGGGAGTTTAACTTCTTCAATATCAAGGTTCATAAGAACGAAACGAGAAGCGTTCCAAATCTTGTTGTTGAAGTTTCTTGCAGCTTCAATCTTTTCGTCGGAGAAACGCATATCGTTACCGGGCGAGTTACCTGTTGCAAGAGCGTAACGGAGTGCGTCAGCACCGAATTTTTCAATGATTTCAAGTGGGTCAATACCGTTGCCGAGAGATTTTGACATCTTTCTGCCCTGAGCATCTCTTACAAGACCGTGGATAAATACGGTAGAGAACGGCTTTTCTTCCATGTGTTCAAGTCCTGAGAAAATCATTCTTGAAACCCAGAAAGTAATGATGTCGTAACCTGTAACGAGTACGTCTGTCGGATAGTATCTCTTAAGGTCTTCTGTATTTTCGGGCCAACCCATAACAGAGAAAGGCCAGAGAGCAGATGAGAACCATGTGTCAAGCACGTCTTCGTCCTGATGAACAGGTGCGCCGCACTTAGGACATACAGTAATATCTTCTTTTGAAACTGTCATTTCGCCGCAAGCATCGCAGTAGAAAGCGGGAATTCTGTGTCCCCACCAGAGCTGACGTGAAATACACCAGTCAAGGATGTTGTTCATCCAGTTATAGTAGTTTTTAGAGAATCTGTCGGGAATAAATTTAATTGAGCCATTGTCAACAGCTTCAATAGCGGGCTCTGCCAAGGGTTTCATTTTTACGAACCACTGGTCAGATGTAAGGGGTTCAACGGTAGTACCGCAACGGTAACAAACGCCAACGTTGTGGTCGTGGGGAACAGTCTTAACAAGGAAGCCCTGTTCTTCAAGGTCAGCAACGAGAGCCTTACGGCATTCGTATCTGTCCATACCTTCGTATTTGCCTGCATTAGCATTCATGGTTGCGTCATCGTTCATAACCTTGATTTGTTCAAGATTGTGTCTCTGACCAACCATAAAGTCGTTGGGGTCGTGAGCAGGTGTAATCTTAACGCAACCTGTACCAAAGCCGATTTCAACGTAGTCATCAGCGATTACAGGGATTTCTCTGTTTACAATAGGAAGAATAAGAGTCTTGCCAATAAGATGCTTTGTGTTTTCGTCTTCGGGGTTAACAGCGACAGCAGTGTCACCGAACATTGTTTCAGGACGTGTTGTTGCTATTTCAACGTAACCGTCTTCGCCCTTAATCGGATATTTAATGTGCCAGAAACTACCGGGCTGGTCTTTGTATTCAACTTCTGCATCGGAAAGAGCAGTAAGACAATGTGGGCACCAGTTAATAATTCTGTGGCCCCTGTAAATAAGACCTTTATCATAAAGGTTAACGAATACTTCGCGTACAGCCTTTGAACAACCTTCGTCCATTGTAAAACGTTCGCGTGTCCAGTCACAAGAAGCGCCGAGCTTTTTGAGCTGATTGATGATTCTGTTACCGTACTGGTTTTTCCAGTCCCAAACGCGTTTTAAGAATTCTTCACGGCCAAGGTCGTATCTTGTAAGACCTTCGTTTACACGGAGATTTTCTTCAACCTTAATCTGTGTAGCTATACCTGCATGGTCAGTTCCGGGTACCCAAAGGGTAGAAAAGCCCTGCATTCTCTTGTAACGAACAAGGATGTCCTGCAATGTTTCGTCAAGAGCATGTCCCATGTGGAGCTGTCCTGTTACGTTCGGAGGGGGAATAACTATTGAGAAAGGTGTTTTTGATTTGTCTTCATCGGGTTTGAAAAAGCCTGACTCGTCCCAATACTTATAAAGACGGTCTTCAATTTCCGATGGGTCATAAGTTTTTGCAATTTCTTTTTTCATCGTGGAAATTCTCCATTTATAGTAAATTATTTTTATTTAACAAAAAGAAAAGTCCTGTGCAAAAAACACAGGACGTAAATATAACGCGGTACCACCTGAATTTGCGCTAAAATACAGCGCACACTCTATATTGCATATAACGGTGCAAACCGCCGACTGCTACTTGTTATCAGTAAATAACTTTCGTTTCGGACTCCACGGCGACACAAGATATACCAAATACGTTCTTTCAGCAAGGTAAACGCTCTCTGTGAAGTGATAAACATCTCTTATTCCGCTTCAACGCTTTAAGTTTGTAAATTCAATACCTATGTATTATAACACCGTAGAATGTTTTTGTCAATAAGCTATTTACATATATATTTTATATAAAAAGCATAACTTTGAAAAAAAATTTTTGTGCATAGCAAAAAAGAAAAACAGGCAAAAACGAGAGAAAAAACGAGAATACGAGAGATATGCGATATGTAAATTAAAAAAGTTGAAAAAATTTCTCAAAAACCTATTGACAGTGCAATATGACTGTGTTATAATGCACAAGGTTGTAATTGACAATTTGTGCAAAAAAATAATATTTATAATAAAATTTGGAGGATTTCTCATGTCAACTTTTATGGCAAAGAAAGAAACAGTTGAACGTAAATGGTATATCATTGACGCAGCTGGCAAGCCCCTTGGTAAGACAGCAGTTACTGCTGCAACAATTTTGAGAGGCAAACACAGACCTGAATTCACACCTCAC
>JAZRPI010000246.1:0-8081 GCA_045649165.1 Eubacteriales bacterium
TAGTGTAGGAAAAACAACCACAAAGGAATTTATTTCATACGTATTGGCAGAAAAATACCCCACTCACAAAAGCGGTGGTAATTTCAATACAGTTTATGGCATCAGCCTTACACTTGCGGCACTCAGTAAAATTCATAAAGCGGTAGTTGCTGAAATGGGTATGAGTTCTTTGGGCGAAATATCAGAACTTACTGATATAGCAACTCCTGACGTTGCTGTTATAACAAATATAGGTACAGCACATCTTGAAGCTTTGGGAAGCAGAGAGAATATTTGTAAAGCAAAGCTTGAAATTATTGAAGGACTCAAAAAAGACGGAACATTAATATACAACGGCGACGAGCCTTTGCTCTGGGAAAAAAGAGAGTCTTTCCCAAATAATATCAGTATTGGTATAAAAAATGAAAAGAGTGATGTTTTTGGAAAAAATATCAGAACACTTGAAAAATCAACAGTTTTTGATATGCTGTATATGGGTAGTGAAATTAAAGATATTGAGCTTCCCACATTAGGCGAACATAACGTATATAACGCTATGGCGGCTTTTGCAACCGGCATTATCGCAGGTTTGACAGAACAAGAAATAAGACAGGGACTCAAAAATTATAAGCCGTCGGGTATGAGACAGAAAATATACGAGAAAAACGGTATTACAATCATTGAAGACTGCTATAATGCTAGTCCTGAGTCAATGAAAGCAAGTCTTTCCGTTCTTGCAGAGCTTGGCAAAAACAGAAGAACGGTTGCAGTTTTGGGCGAAATGCGTGAACTTGGCGAAGAGTCTGACTCATTACACAAATCTGTCGGTCAGTATGCCGCGTCTTTAGGTATAGACAGACTTTATACATACGGAGAAATTGCGCTTGAGATTGCTGTGGGAGCACTCGAAGACGGTATTTCTGAAGAAGCAATCGTGGGCTATAACAAAATTGACTGTCCCGAAGGCTTGGCAGAAATTTTGAAAAAAGACTTAAAAGAAAACGACATAGTATTGTTTAAGGCAAGCAGAGCTGTGGCTCTTGAAAAAGTAATTGCCTGTCTTGGCTAAAATATAGGGGGTAGAAATATGTATTTATATTTTTTGGCAGCGCTTATAATATCATTTGTTCTGACAGTTGTTGCAGAGCGTATTCTTATTCCTATATTAAAAAGCATGAAAATGGAGCAAAAAATTCTTGAAATCGGTCCGCGTTGGCATAAGTCAAAAGACGGCACACCCACGATGGGCGGTCTCGGATTTATTCTTGCTTCAATAGTAACATTTCTTGCTGTCGGAGTGTTTGCGGCGTTAAGATACGATAACATTAACGCTTACGGTCTTATAATAACTTTTATATTCGCAGTTCTTTGCGGTGGTATTGGTATTTTTGACGACTATGCAAAAATCGCAAAGAAACAGAACGAAGGACTTTCAGCAGGTCAGAAGTACTTGCTTCAGCTTATTGTATCCGCACTCTACCTTTTCTTTATGGTATTGAAAGGCGGACTTACAACAGTTCTGAAAATTCCATTTACAAGCCTTGAATTTGACCTTGGTATTTTCTATTATGTATTTGCTATGCTTCTTCTTACAGGTATAGTAAACAGTGTTAACTTGACAGACGGTATAGACGGTCTTGCATCAAGTATTACTGCTATTGTAGGCGGATTTTTCGCTGTAATAGCTTTTGCATTTTCTCTTTGTGACGTAGCGGTGCTTTCAGGTTTGGCGATTGGCTGCTGCATAGGATTTTTGGTATATAATTTCTATCCTGCAAGGGTATTTATGGGTGATACAGGCTCACTTTTCTTGGGTGGACTTGTTGTTGGACTTGCATTCTTGGTAAATTCTCCCCTTATAATTGTTCTTGCCGGAATAGTATACATTGCAGAAACTTTCTCGGTTATTCTTCAGGTAGCTTCATTCAAGCTTACAGGAAAAAGAATATTCAAGATGAGCCCTATTCATCATCACTTTGAAAAGAGTGGTTGGAGTGAAATAAAAATTGTGGCTATCTTCAGTCTTGTTACGTTGATTTTCTGCATTATAAGCTATTGGGGTATGGTGTAATATGCAAAAAGGTGTTCAGTCAAAAGAACAAAAGAATAAAAAAATGGCTGCAAAACCAAAAGTAAAGAGACCCAAAATAACCAGAGATATAGTAAAAGACAACGATATAGTAAGAATCAAAGGAGACATGGACAGAACGTTCCTGATTCTTGTTATAGTCCTTGTGTGTTTTGGTTCTGTTATGGTTTTCAGCGCAAGCTATGCTTATGCTTTGGCATCAAAGGGCAACAGTTATTATTTTATTGAAAAACAGTTAGGCTTCGTTGCTGCCGGTTCGTTGATTATGCTTTTAATCGCAAGTGTTGTTGACTATAACTGGATTAAAAAATACACTCCACTCGGATTTTGGACGATTGTTGGATTGCTTGTGTTGGTACTTATTATAGGTACAGCAGAAGGCGAAGCTCAAAGATGGCTTTACATAGGCGGCATTGGTATTCAGCCGTCAGAGTTTATGAAGCTTGGTCTTGTACTTGCTCTTGCGAAGTATTTTTCTGATGCAGAACAGTATTTGTTCAGAAAAACGACCAAGTGGGAACCTTTAATGAGAAGACTTATGGCGCCAATGGCAATAGTAGGCTTCGTATGTTTGCTTGTAGCACTTGAAAAACACTTCTCCGGTGTTATCATTTTGTTTGCTATTGGTGTTATGGTAATATTTGCGGCAGGCGGTCAGTTTAAGTATATGTTTGGTGCGGCGGCAGGCTTTGGCGCAATAATCATTCCTGCTATCTTGCTCGTTCCTTATGCAAGGGGAAGAATTGATATCTGGCTGCATCCTGAAAACTATTCAAGTCAGTCGGAAACGTGGCAGACGCTTCAGGGGCTTAATGCCGTTGGTTCGGGCGGATTTTTCGGTGTTGGACTCGGTCAGAGTTTGCAGAAGCACATGTTCGTATCACAGCCACAGAACGACTTTATTTTCGCTATTATCTGCGAAGAGCTTGGCTTTGTAGGCGCTGTTGCGACAATAGGTCTTTTTGTAGCATTTGTATGGCGTGGAATAGTTATTGCTCAGAAAGCGCCCGATACTTTTTCAAAACTTACCGTTGTTGGTATTGTTTCAAAGGTTGCAATACAGGCAATTTTGAATATGGCGGTTGTAACAAATACAATTCCAAACACAGGTATATCACTTCCTTTCTTCAGCTATGGCGGCTCTTCGCTGTTGATGCTGTTTGTAGAAATGGGAATTATACTTGCAATTTCAAGATATTCATATCAGAATAAATAAACTATATTTGCCAAAGGAGGCAGAAAAATGCGAGTTCTTATGACAGGCGGCGGCACAGGCGGACACGTAAATCCCGCTATCGCCATTGCAAATACAATAAGAGAAAAAGAAAAGGACAGTGTTATCGCATTTGTAGGCACAAAAAGGGGTATTGAAAACAAGCTTGTAACAAAGTTTGGATATGACATATACCATATTGAAATACAGGGATTACGCAGAAAACTTACTCTTTCTAATATTAAAACAGCGTACTTAACTGTAACTTCAGTCTTCAAGGCAAAAAAACTTATAAAATCATTTAAGCCTGACGTTGTAATCGGCACAGGCGGATATGTTTGTTGGCCGGTAGTCAAAGCGGCGGCAAGTATGGGTATTCCTACCGTTCTTCACGAATCAAACGCTCTTCCGGGTGTTGCAGTAAGAATGCTTGAAAAATCGGTTGATATAGTTTACACAAACTTTGAAGCGACTGTAAAAAAACTCAAATGTCCTGAAAAGGCAATCAGGGTAGGTAATCCCTTGATTAACGGTTTTGATGAAAATACAGTTGATGAAACAAAGGTAAAAAACGGATACAAAAAGCTTATTCTTTCTTACGGCGGCAGTCTTGGCGCTATGAGAATAAATGCAGAAGTTATGGACTTGATGAAAGATTTTTCATCAAAGCATAGTGACATACTTCATATACACGCTTCGGGAGCTATTGAAAAACAGTCAACCGAAGAAAAATTCAAGGCTTACGGACTTGAAAAATACGAAAATTTACAGCTTTTGGAATATATATACGATATGCCTGTCAAAATGGCTGCGGCTGACCTTGTAATCGCAAGAGCAGGGGCGATGACTCTATCTGAACTTGCAATGCTAAGAAAGCCTTGTATACTTATTCCGTCGCCCAACGTTACTGACAATCATCAGTACAAAAACGCATACGAGCTTGAAAAGGTGGGGGCTGCAGTTGTTTTTGAAGAAAAGGACTTACACAGCGGTGTTCTTACAAAAGCTGTTGAAGAACTTATCTACAACGAAGAAAAGCTTCAAAGTATGAAAAAGAATATAGCATCGTTTGCAGTAATGAATACAAACGAGCTTATATATAACGGCGTAAAAGAATTAGTGGAAAATAAGAAAAAGTAAAAAAGGAACAAGGATATGGATAAAGAGTTATATAATAACAAAGAAATATCCAATGCCGAGCTTGTAAACCGCGATACGTTTGAGCGACTTATGGCTAAAAAAAGGCACAAAAAGGTATTTCGAACGATTAATTATATATTACTTGCTCTCGTGCTTTGCTTTATATTTGTTGTTATGTGTATGGCAATTTTCCTTAAGATTGAGAAAATTGAAGTAAAGGGAAATGAAAGATACACAACAGAACAGATTTTGAATGTCAGCGGCATTGAAGTCGGACAGAATCTTTATGCAATCAACAAGAAGACGGCGAGAAGCTATATTACAACTGAATATCCTTATATAAACGAAGTAGTCATCAGAAGAAATCTTCCGTCAACTTTGGTTTTCAAGATAAGCGAAGAAGAGCCGAAATACTATACCGAAATTTGCGGAGAGTATTTTGTTTTGTCAGAAACTTTGAGAATACTTGAAAGAACTTACGAAAATCCTTGTACAGAAGAGAATCCTTTGATTTTGCTTTTGATGAACGACGTAAAAAGCGTTATTGTGGGCGAAGAAATAGAATTCGACAAAGAACTTACTTTTGAATACATAAATAATTTTATACAAAGTATAAACGCACACGAAACGGCTGACAGTATAACAGAAATTGACCTGTCGAGAAAGTATAATATATATGTAAACTATCAGAATCGCTTCAGAATATATCTCGGCGACAGTACGGAAACCGAAATGAAACTTAAATTCGCGAAGCTTATGATTGACACTTTTGAAGAAAACAAGACCGGAAGTGTTGACGCGCACGACATTACCGTAGGCTCGGTAATTTTGGACAGTTAAGGGAAAAACAGTACGCAAAATACATAAATTGGTCTATAATTGTAAATATATCGTTAATAATTCAAAAAGTTCTTGCTAATTTTGAGCGAAAGTATTATCATTATTATATATAATTGTTTATATTGGACAAATATGTTTAAAAATAATTGGATTTACAATATACAGGAGGAAGAACAAGGCTATGGCATTCGAGTTTGATGAAGTTAACAGCATGGGAGTTAACATTAAAGTAGTAGGTGTCGGCGGCGGCGGTACAAACGCTATTAACCGCATGATTGAAGCAGGTTTAAGAGGCGTTGAATTTATAGCAGTAAATACAGACAAACAGGTGCTTGAAAAATCAGGTGCGACACATAAAATTGTAATCGGTGAAAAACTTACAAGAGGTAGAGGCGCAGGTGCTAACCCTGAAGTAGGTTCACGTGCAGCAGAAGAAAGCGCTGAAGAAATTACAAACGTTCTCCGCAATACTGATATGGTATTTATCACAACAGGTATGGGCGGCGGAACAGGTACAGGTGCTGCTCCCGTAGTTGCAAAGATTGCAAAAGATTTGGGAATACTTACAGTTGGTATCGTTACAAAACCCTTCCTTTTCGAAGGTAAGAAGAGAATGGAACTCGCTGAAGAAGGTATCAAGAAGCTCGGCGAATGTGTTGACTCATTGGTAGTTATTCCTAACGAAAGACTCAAACAGGTTTCTGAAACAAGAATTACACTTCTCAACGCTTTCGTTGTTGCAGACGACGTATTGAGACAGGGTGTACAGAGCGTTTCTGAACTTATTAACAATACAGGTGTTATCAACCTTGACTTTGCTGACGTTACAGCAATTATGTCTGACGCCGGCAACGCTCACATGGGTATTGGTCAGGCTCAGGGCAAAGACAAGGCAGAACAGGCAGCTATGCTTGCTATCTCCAGTCCCTTGCTTGAAACATCTATCAAGGGTGCAAGGGGGATTATCGTTAATATCACAGCATCTCCTGACATCGGTCTTGACGAAGTTGATATTGCTGCAAGCATGATTTCAAAAGAAGCTCATCCTGATGCACAGATTATCTGGGGTGCTGCATTTGACAATTCACTTCAGGACGAAATGAAAGTTACTGTTATTGCAACAGGTTTTGATTCTGCAAAGAAGAACGCTGCAAAGGTAGCAACACCCGTAGTTGAACAGCAGGCAGCTGCACCTATCAGTGACATTGATGAAAAATCAGGTCTCTTTAAAAATGAATATGCAGAAGAAGGCGACGATTCTGAACTTGGCGACGGAATTTCTGACAGCGACTTCGACGATATTCTTTCACTTTTCAAAAAAGACTAATTAAATAAGTTTTTTTAAAGCGCATACCGTAAAAACGGTGTGCGCTTTTTTGTTTTGCTTCATATAATATAATGTATTGCTGTTTTTTAGGAGAATATTTTATGGGTAATATTTTGATTAATACAAGTTATGCAAATTACGCTTCCCCTGTCAGTGATGTAACAATAAGGATAATTGATGAAAACGGTGCAGAACAAATATATACAGCAGAAAACGGAAAGAGTTTGCCTATACAGGCAAATGAAGGCGTATATAGTGTAGTTATTTCAGCCGAAAACTTTTTTGACAAATTTGTTGAAGATTTATTTGTATATGAAAACAACACGACAATAGTGAATTCTATTCTTTTTCCCCTTTATAATTTAAGATTGGAGAACAGGTTATGATGAATGAATATTTATTGCCGAACATACCCGCATTTATAACAGTACATCTCGGCAAACCTTACGATGAAGCTGAAAACGTTACACTGACCTTTCCCGATTATATAAAGGGAGTTGCGACAGCAACCCTTACTCCCGATATGCCATTACAGGCAATGATAGCCGTTATATATGCGCAGATTACCTTTGCTTTACATAGAATTAGTTCAAAATATTACAGAAAAAAAAGACTGCCTTTTGATATTTCAAGTGACCCTGATTTTGACCAACCGTATGTTTTTTCTTCCTTTTTTTATGAAAATATAGGCAGGATAGTTGACGGGATATTTACTGAATACATTGCAAGACAGAATATGGGGGAACCCATTGATGCAAACGTATGCTATACCGTGAATAGGTTATGTCGCGGTCTTTCTCTCGACGGCAGTATTGACCTTGCTTTAAATGGCAAAAGTTATGAAGAAATACTGAAATACTACTATGGAAATGATGTTTATATAGAAAGAAATGCAGTCATTTTGGGGCTTGATACTGATAATCTTTTATACTATCCGTTAGAAGTTGGTGACATAGGAAAAGAAGTAAGCGGTCTTCAAATAGCACTAAACAGAATAGCGTCAAATTATGCTACAATGAATTATATAGAAGATATAGACGGAATTTATAATAATCAGACTGTTCAGAGTGTGTCGGAATTTCAGAGAATATTTGATTTAGACGTTACCGGAAACGTTGACAAAGCTACGTACCACAAGCTTATGTATATATATAACAGCATAAAAACTTTAAGTACACTTGTGAATGAAGGCCAAGAACTTGCAGATATTCCAAGAGTTTTAAGGTCCGATTTGGAATACGGCAGTATAGGTAATGCGGTAAAGCTTTTGCAGTATTATCTATTGTTTGTTTCTGCATTTGAAAGACGTATTCCCCCGCTCGAAATTGTGGGTGTGTTTGGCGAAAAAACGTATCAGTCGGTGGTATCCTTTCAAAAAGTATTCGGTCTTGAGCCTAACGGAATAGTAACAAATGAAGTATGGAACACGCTTATATCTGTTTACGAAGGGTTATACAGGAGTCTGCCCGCGAGTGCATTTTCCAGAAGTGCTG
>JAZRPI010000247.1:0-2464 GCA_045649165.1 Eubacteriales bacterium
GGTAAGAGTTACGTTGTCGCTGTAATCGGTGCCGTCTTCAATTATGTCAAAAAACTGACATTCATACTTAATCTTCTCAAAGTCGGCGTATGTGCAAACAACCTTAAACTCGGTATATTCGGTATATGTAATTATACCTGCATTTTCGGCAGCGCCCTTTGCCGCCGACGTATACGCTCTGACAAGACCGCCCTTGCCGAGCAAAATTCCGCCGAAATAACGCGTAACAACAATTACAGCGTCAGTAAAGCCCGTCTTTCTTATAAAATCAAGCACAGGCATACCAGCCGTACCGGCAGGTTCGCCGTCGTCGCTGTATCTTGTGGTGTTCGTATCTTTTAAAACGTAGGCATAAACATTGTGTCTTGCATCGGAGTGCTTCTTTTTTATTGAGTTTACAAAATCAACGGCGTCTTTTTCGTTCGTAACCCTTTTTGCATAACCGAGAAAGGTTGATTTGTCAATTGTAATCTCAAAAAAGCCTTCTCCACCGAGTGTTGTATAAAGATTTTCTTTTTCTGTACTGTTTGTTTCTTTCATCATTCTTTAATCAGATACTTTGCAAGTATCCCCTTTGTTTTTGAGTCAACCGTAGCCAAAAATTTTACACCTTCTGCAAGGTAGTCGGTTTCAAGTATAACGGCGTTTTTGTAAAGAACGTTAACAAGCGACTGGTCGTTATGCGGAAAAAGGAAAGTTTCGTTTGTTTTTCCGTTGTTTACGAGTTCTTCAATACGCTCGGTCAGTTTATCAATACCCTGTCCTGTAAGTGAAGATATAAAGAACACGTTATTATCGCCAGCGTCCTGTTTAATCTTAGGCATAACGTTTGTTTCAACGTCGCATTTGTTGTATACGTAGAGTATAGGTTTGCCCATAGCGCCGAGCTCGTCAAGCAGATTTTCAGTAACGGTAAGCTGACTGTCGCATTCGCTTTCAGAAGCGTCAATCATAACGAGAACGGCATCTGAATAGGCCACTTCGTCAAGGGTAGAACGAAAAGCTTTTATAAGGTGGTGTGGCAGATTTCTGATAAAACCTACCGTGTCGGTAAGGAGTATTTCGTTACCTGACGGAAGTTCGAATTTTCTTGTAGTCGGGTCCAAAGTGGCGAAAAGCTTGTTTTCTGCCAAAATTCCCGCGCCCGTCATATAGTTAAGGAAAGTACTCTTACCCGCATTCGTATATCCTGCAATCGCAATCTTGTATAACCCTGATTTATCACGCTGTTTACGCTGTACGCTTCGGTTTTTTTCAAGGATTTCAAGCTCGTCTTCGAGTGCGTCCATACGGCGTTTTATGTGTCTTTTGTCACTTTCAAGCTTTGATTCGCCGGGGCCACGAGTACCGATACCGCCGCCCTGACGTGAAAGCTGTGTACCTTTACCTGTCAGACGGGGTGTGGTGTATTTAAGAAGTGCTAATTCTACCTGTAATTTACCTTCGCCCGTCTTTGCATGGAGCGCGAAAATATCAAGTATAAGCATACTTCTGTCAATAACGAGAATGTTTGTGTTTTCGTCGTTGACTTCTTTTTCTATATTACGTATCTGCGACGGCGAAAGCTCGGTGTCAAAAACAACGAGATTGGCGTCGTTATTCTTGCAAAGCTCAGCCAATTCCTTGATTTTGCCGCTTCCTATATAGGTCGCCGCATCAACGGTAGGCTTAATCTGTGTCATTTTTGCAACACATTCTCCGCCTGCAGTTTCAAGCAGTCTTTCGAGCTCTTCAAGAGATATGTCGGCATTCTTTCTGTCGTCGCCGCGGAAAATCGCGTTTACGAGTATAGCTTTCGTTGTTTCTTCTGACTGTGTGTCACTGAAAAGGTTAATTTCAGGCATAGTTTTACTCCAAAAAATAGAAATAAATAAAACAAAAAGGGTAAGATGAGCATAAGTACATCTTACCCGTTGTTAGTCCAAGGACAATTATTTTGCCTTGTTCAAGCGCTGTTTGAATTTGTCAACACGGCCGCCTGCATCTACGAACTTCTGTTTGCCCGTAAAGAAGGGGTGGCACTTGGAGCAAATTTCAACACGCATATCGCCCTTTGTGGAACGAGTCTTAACTTCTGCGCCGCAAGCACACTTAATTGTGCATTCATTATATTCGGGCTGAATAGCTGTTTTCATTGCACTGTACCTCTTTTATCAGTTTTTTTACATATTGCATTGTATTATAACACAACAAAATCAATTTTTCAATAGCAAACCGATTTTTTTTGCAAAAAAATGTTAATTTTTTTTGAAGCCAATTCAAAAGGCTGTTTTGTTGGTGTATAATATTGTGGTATTTCATTGTTGAAAGGGTATAACGTGAACACAGCAAACAAAACCGAATGGAAAATGATAGAACTATCCGACAGGGAAGTATTTGAGAATGTAGGCGAAAACAAAAACGGCATCGCTATGTTTTCTTTTGCTTCAATGTTTTTCTGGAGAAAGTATTACAAAACTTCATA
>JAZRPI010000248.1:0-2658 GCA_045649165.1 Eubacteriales bacterium
TCTTACACCTGATGCAGTAGTAGTTGTTGCAACTGTACGCGCTCTTAAAATGCACGGTGGCAGAGCGAAAACAGAACTTAATTTTGAAGATATTGAGGCTCTTGAAAAGGGCATACCCAACCTTCTTCGTCACGTTTCAAATATTAAGAACGTATATAAATTACCTTGCGTTGTTGCAGTTAACCGTTTCCCCACAGATACTGATAATGAAATTGATTTTATTATCAAAAAGTGTAAGGAATTGGGCGTAAACACAGTTCTTTCTACCGTTTGGGCAGAAGGAGGCAAGGGTGGCGAAGCATTGGCTAAAGAAGTTGTTCGTCTTTGCGAAGAGGAAAAAGGTGATTTCACTTTCTCCTACGAGCTTGATTCAACCATCGAAGAAAAGATTGAAGCAATCGTTAAAAAGGTTTATGGCGGAAACGGCATCACCGTTATGCCCAACGCCAAAAAGCAGATTGCTCAGCTTACCGAACTTGGCTTTGATAAGCTTCCCGTCTGCATCGCAAAAACTCAGTACAGCTTCTCTGATGACCCAACAAAATTGGGCGCACCTGAAAACTTTACCGTTACTATTAAAAACGTTAAAGTTTCTGCAGGCGCAGGCTTTATCGTTGTATTGACGGGCGATATTTTAACAATGCCCGGCCTTCCTAAATCACCTGCGGCAGAGCGTATCGACGTAGATGCTTCAGGCAAAATTACAGGCTTGTTCTAAAATTAAAAGGCTTCGCTTATATTCTAGTGAAGCCTTTTTACTTTTTCCAAGGAGATAAGAGATATGGAAAATAAATATATTCTTGAACTAAAAAAACAGTATCCTGACCGTAATAAAGTACTCAACGAAATTATAAACCTTAATGCAATTTTAAATCTGCCAAAGGGTACGGAACATTTTATGAGTGACCTTCACGGCGAATATGAAGCATATCAGCACATACGAAAAAATGCTTCAGGCGTTATAAGAAGAAAAATCGAACAGCTTTTTTCAAAGACCGTTACTGCAAAGGAAAGAGCAGAGCTTGCTACGCTTATATATTATCCTGAAGAAAAATTAAATGAATTTTTAGAAAAAAATGAGCTTAATGACTGGTACAACATAACACTTGTAAGGCTTCTTGATATATGCCGTCTTGTCAGCAGTAAATATACGCGCTCAAAAGTGAGAAAGCATCTTAAAAAAACGGAAAGTGGCTTTGATTATATTATCGACGAGCTTTTGAATAACGATTACGACGTTAAAAACAAAGAAAAGTATTATGAAAACATTATAAAAACCATAATTGATATCGGAGCTGCACCGCAGTTTATCGTTGCGGTATGTTCTGCAATAAAAAGTCTTGTTATTGACCATCTTCATATCGTAGGCGATATTTTTGACCGAGGTCCTCGTGCTGATATTATTATGGAAGAACTGATGAAAGAAAATTCCCTTGATATTCAATGGGGAAATCACGATATGCTCTGGCTTGGCGCGGCATCAGGCTCAAGAACGTGCATAGCAACGGTGCTTAATAATTCAATAACATATAAAAATCTTGACGTCGTTGAAATCGGATACGGCATATCCTTAAGACCGCTTTCTTTGTTTGCGCAGGAAGTTTATAAAAATTCCGACGTTTCGGCTTATATGCCAAAAGGCACTTCAGAGGGCGATATATATTATAGTGACGATGACGTTTTGATTGCAAGAATGCACAAAGCAATAAGCATTATTCAGTTCAAACTTGAAGGGCAGACGATTTTAAGAAATCCGCAGTTTAATATGTCTGATCGCCTTTTCCTTGATAAAATAGACAAAAATTTGGGAACAGTCATAATAGACAATAAAAAATATAAATTAAAAGATAACGATTTTCCTACCGTTGACCCCGTTCAACCTTATAAACTCACTAATGATGAGGTTGAAGTTATGAAATATCTGAAAAATGCCTTTATGCGTTCTGAAAAACTTCAGCGTCACGCAGGATTTTTGTTTGAAAAAGGGGAAATGTACACAATTTTCAACGGAAATCTTCTGTTTCACGGATGCGTTCCATTAAATGATGACGGAACGTTTTTAGAACTTCAGGCAGGTGAAAATAAAAAAGGCAGAGCATTACTTGATTATTTTGATACAATAGCACGTCAGGGGTATTTTTTGCCCGACGGTTCTAAACAAAAGCAACAATGCAAAGACGTTATGTGGTTTCTTTGGTGCGGTAAGGATTCACCCCTTTGCGGCAGAAAGAAAGTAACCACCTTTGAACGCTTGCTTATTGAAGATGAAAATGCTTGGAAAGAACCGAAAAATTCATATTATTCATATTATGAAAATGAAGATACTGTAAAAGCCATTTTTGAAGAATTCGGACTTAACAATAAAAACTCTCATATTATAAACGGCCATATTCCCGTGCGCTCAAATATGGGGGAAGTACCCATAAAAGCAGGGGGGAAGGTAATTGTTATTGACGGTGGATTTTGCAAGGCTTACAGGAATACAACGGGCATTGCTGGATATACGTTAATTTATAATGCACAAGGTATGCGCATATCTGCACATGAGGCTTTCTGTGGGGTGAATAACGCAATTAGAAACAATATAGACATTGTTTCCGATACGGTAATTTTTGAATATGCAAACGATAGTATTTTGGTTAAAGATACTGATACCGG
>JAZRPI010000249.1:0-8996 GCA_045649165.1 Eubacteriales bacterium
TCTTGTGCCAGAACTTGCGCGCATGAACGAAAGAAAACAACTAGAAAGGATAAACAGAGTTGCAGAGACTGTACTAAATTATTCATTAATCTATGCAATAGGAACTGCCGGTTTACTCATCTGCTTTGCTTATGAATTAAGTGTTGTTATATATAATTCTGCAGAAAGTTTTTCTTATATCTATTTATTTGCGCCGCTTGTAACAGTAATGTATCTTGATGCTGCTGTTGATGGAATACTAAAAGGTTTGAACGAACAAATATATTCAATGAAAATTAATATTATAGATGCGTCTATTAGTGTGTTGTTGGTTTATTTTCTTGTACCGCATTTTGGTATTAAAGGATATATTGTTGCAATATTTGTGTGTGAAATTCTTAATTGCAGTCTGTCGCTTACAAGATTAGTAAAAATATGTGACATAAATTTTTCTTTGTTTAAGTCTGTTTTTTTGCCTTTGTTTTATATTGTACTGTCAACAGCAACGGTTACTTTGTTTTTTGATTATTTTAATATTACTAAAATAACCGTTGCATCTAACTTAGCATTGTGTATTTTGCTAACTTTATCGTTATATCTATTCTTAAATTACATAACGCACAAAAAACAAAAAGTCCACCAATTCATTTAGAAATTGGTGGACAAATTTTATTATTTTTAATTATGCAATATAACCTTTGAGTTCAGCGGGAACTTCTTCAACAGGAATTGAAGATGTCATAACGAGCTCAATATTGTGTTCTGCACAAAGTTTGTCAGCCTTCTGTACAAACTTAATGAATTCTTCCATATCGTTTTCGCAAATTTTGAGAGCAGAATCGATAAAGATATTAGATACGTCAAAGTTACTTGCGTATGTACCTGCAACAAAGCCGTAAAGCATATGTGCATCATTGATTGCGTATTCTTCTGTGTTTGCAAGTCTTGCTTTATTTTTAATTTCGTGGGTAAGCTTTGTTCCCTTTTCAATAACAACTACACAACCCTTAACTGTATCAAGCGCTGAGTTAGCCATATTGATAAGTGTTTTTGTTTTGCCTGTGCCTTTTACACCAACGATTAATTTTAACATATTAACTCCGTATTCCCGGTGACACGATTGGATTATTTGGAAAAGATAAATAAAGAGTCACCGTTCTTTAAATACCCTGTTTCCTGTAAGGAAAAATGTTATAAATAATTCCTTAACTAATTATACAACAAAAATGTTAATTTTGCAAGTAGTTAACGAAAAAATTAGTTAATTCTTGCCTTTAATTCTTCGCGGCGTTTATCGTGTTCTGCACCGGGTTTGCCAAGAAGAGCGTACATGTTGTTCTTGTAGCCTTCAACGCCGGGTTGGTCGAAGGGATTAACTCCAAGAAGATATCCTGAAAGACCGCATGCCTTTTCGAAGAAGTATACTAAGTAACCGAAGTTATATTCGTCTCTCTTATCAACTTCAAGTACAATATTGGGAACGCCACCGTCGTTGTGAGCCAAAGCTGTTGCAATGAATGCTGTGTGGTTAACGTAATCCATTGACTTGTTGCTGATGAAGTTGAGTTCATCAAGGTTTCTGGGGTCGTCAGGAATAATAACAGAATGTTTTGATTCCTTTACGTCAATAATTGTGCCAAAGAGTGTTCTTTCGCCTTCCTGAATAATCTGGCCAAGTGAGTGAAGGTCTGTTGAAAATGTAACTGATGTCGGGAAAATACCCTTATTGTCTTTTCCTTCGCTTTCGCCGTAGAGCTGTTTCCACCATTCAGATGTCATCTGAAGAGCGCTTTCGTATGTTTCGAAAACTTCAATTTTCTTGCCCTTGCGGTAAAGAATGTTTCTGATTGCTGCATACTTGTAGCAGTCATTTTTGTTTATATCAGTTTCGCAGAAGTCTTTTCTTGCGTCTGCTGCGCCTTGCATCATAGCTGTGATGTCTGCGCCTGAAACTGCAATAGGAAGAAGACCAACAGCTGTAAGCACAGAGTATCTTCCGCCGATATCATCCGGAACAACAAATGTTTCATAACCCTTTTCGTCAGAGAGTTCTTTCAACTTGCCTTTACATTTATCAGTTGTGATGAATATTCTTTCTTTTGCTTCTTCTTCGCCGTATTTTTCTTCAAGAAGCTTTCTGAAAATTCTGAAAGCGATAGCGGGTTCAGTTGTTTTACCTGACTTTGAAATAACGTTAATGCAGATATCCTTGCCTTCACATATTTCAAGAAGCTCAGCCATAGAAGAAGAGCTGATGCTGTTTCCTGCAAAATAAATATCAGGTGTGTCCTTTTTAAGTGTGTTGTAAAGTGGGCTCTTTACAAATTCGATAGCTGCTCTTGCGCCAAGATATGAGCCGCCGATACCGATTACGACGAGAATATCACAAGATTTTTTGATTTTTTCAGCTGCTGCAAGAATTCTGTCGAATTCTTCTTTATCATAATCAACAGGAAGGTCAATCCAACCAAGAAAATCACTACCTGCTCCTTTTTTGTTCATAAGTGTGTCGTCTGCTTTAACAACTTCGGGCTGAATAGCATCAAGTTCTTCTTTTGATACAAAGCCGTTAAGATACTTTTCATTAATCTTAAGCATTTTTAATATCCTCCATAGAATTATATATTACATATATAATACAATTTATTTCACGTGATTTCAAGTGGTTTTGAAAAATATCTTCACACAATAAGGAATTTTTTTGCTAATTCGGCTATAATTTCCCAATATGTAATTTTATCAACAGATTCACCGACGGTTATGTTTACTTTTCCAATTACGTTTCCGTTTAAAATATATTCCACTTCTCCGATTTTGTCTCCCACCTTTACAGGAGCTTTTATATTATCGGGAAGGTTTATTTTTTGTTGTATATTCTTGTCGTTTCCTTTGTTTACAAGTAAAGAAATGCTTGGATAATACGTACTCACTTCTGCTTTCTTTCCGCCAAGGATTTTTATATTCCCTGCCGTACCTTCTTCAAATTCAGACAACGAATAGTTTGCAAAACCATAGTCTAAAAGTTTCTTTGCAGCTTCATTTCTGATGTCTCTTGTTGGGGAGCCCATAATTACTGCAATCAGTTGCATACCGTTTCTTTTTGCTGTGGCAGAAATACAGAACTTTGCTTTTGAAGTAGAACCTGTTTTAAGACCGTTTGCGCCTTGGTAAAATCTTATAAGTCTGTTCGTGTTTGTGAGCCCGAATTCGCCGTTTCTGATGGTATCCATCCATATTCCTGTATAATTAAGTATGGTTTCGTGTCGCAACAATTCTCTTGACATAATAGCAATATCACGAGCGCTTGTTTTGTGATTTACAGTATTGTCATCAAGTCCTGTTGGGTTTTCAAAATTTGTGTTGCTCATTCCAAGTTCTTTTGCTCTAGTATTCATTCTGTCAACAAAACTTTCGACTGAGCCAGATACGTTTTCGGCGAGTACGACAGCTGCATCGTTTGCAGATGCGACAACTACTGATTTTAGCAAATCTTCGACAGTCATGGTTTCATTTGGTTCTATAAACACCTGAGAACCACCCATAGATGAAGCATATTCACTTGCTTGAAGAGTGTCAGTTAGTGATAGATTGCCGCTGTCGATGTGTTCCATAATAAGCAAAAGAGTCATAATTTTTGTAACTGACGCAGGTGGCAGCGGTGCATCTGCGTTTTGTTCATAAAGAACATTGCCCGTGGATGCTTCCATAAGTAATGCGCTTTGACAGTTAAGTTCAAGATTTGCTTGTTGGATTTCGGCTGCTTGTACGTTAATTAATGGCAAAAACAAAATAATTGTAAGAATAATTGATATAAGTCTTTTGATAAAAATTCCTCCTTTTGTTTTTTTATTATTACAAAATATGCTGTAACACATACAATATATTCGTCATATAATAAATAAAACGCCCGTTTTAGTGGGCGTTTGTGTTTTTTTCTTCGTATTCAAGTAGTTCGCTTACAGTACAAAACGAATAACCTTTTTCAATCAAAGTTGGTATGATTTCTTTAAGAGCTTCTATAGTTGGGGTATTATCTGATATATAATCGTGAAAAAGTATTATAGAGCCGTTATTTGTGTTTTTATTTACATTCTTTACAATTTTTTCAACGCTGTTGTGTGTCCAGTCTTTTGTATCAACATTCCATAAAATTATTTTGTGTTCGCATTTTTGTGTTGCTTCTTTCATAATGGTTGTTACTGAGCCACCGGGTGGACGAAAAAGGGTTGTTTTGTATCCACAAGTTTTATAAATCAAATCAGAAGTTTCGTTTATTTCGTTGATTATATTCTGTTTATTTTTTAAAGATTTATATCTGTGGTCATACGTATGGTTTCCTATTTCGTGACCTTGTTCAGCTGTGAGCTTTAAAATTTCTGGAGAAATATCAATGTTTTTGCCAACTACAAAAAAAGTAGCCTTAATTCTATATGTGTCTAAAATATCAAGTATTTCTTTGGTCTGTGTCGGGTGTGGACCGTCATCAAATGTTAAAGCTATTTTCTTTTCGGATGTTGTAACACTTCTATAAACTGTTTTTTCAGGAACAGAAGCGCTGATAAACACTAAAAATAAAACAGTACAAAAAACAAAAGATACGATTATTTTTATTTTTTGCATGTCAGCTCATCTAAAGTTCCAAAACGATAACCGTCTTGTTCCCACATTGTAAGAACTTCATCAAGAATATCGGCGTTCGTTTTTGATGTGGGATGAAGAAGTACAACCATTCCATTATGTGTGTTCTCTGTAATTTTATTTATTGCATATTCTTTTGATGGCTGTTTGTTGTTATCCCAGTCGGCGTATGCAAAACTCCAGAAGATGGTTTTATACCCTAGTTCGTTTGCAAATTTTAAGTTTTGTTCGCTAAACTTCCCTTCAGGTGGTCTATAGTACCTTTTCATTTCATAACCGGTATATTCGTTGTAGATTTGTTCGAGTTTTTCGAGCTCATTTTTGAACGAATCAATATCTGTAATTTTAGTCATATCTGTATGTCTTGCTGTATGATTACATACGTAGTGTCCTTCATCTGCCATTCTTTTTACAAGGTCAGTATTTCTTATAATTAAATTGTCAAGAATGAAAAAAGCGCTCTTAGCGTTGTGTTTTTTCAGCGTGTCCAAAATTCTTTCAACATTTCCGTTTTCATACCCCGCATCGAAAGTCAGATATATCACTTTATCATTATTGGTGGCATTTTTATCAACGTAGTATGAGTCGTATTTGTCAATGAAATTAAATTGTGAATCTATTTCTGGAATATTATGGTCTTTGTTTCTGATTATCGACCAATTCAAAGCGGAACAAAAAAACGGATAAGCTAATAACAACGTTATAATACTGAACAACAGTCTTTTTATGATTGGTTTAATTTTTATCACTCCTTTTATATATATTTTTCTCAAAAATATTATAATAAAACATGTAAAAAAATGAGCGCAAAACTACATTTTTTAAAAAACAAAAAGAGCCCATATTGGACTCTTTTTATATTTCTAATTTTGCTATTTTCAGTGTTTCTTTTAAAATTTGTGATAATTCATCAGGAGATTCTTCAAAATCCCTTTTTACCCATTCGTTAACAATTCCGTATACTCCATAAGAAAGAAAACGGCTTTTATAGTATTCGTTAGGTGTTGAGCGTTGTTGTTTTGTTATTACAATGTAAAAAGCGTCATAAATTGTACTTTGCAATCCTTGTTTGGAAAGCAGTTTGTATAAATCCTTGTAATTATAACTAAACTTAAAAAAGTCTATCGCATTTATTACTGTATAATTCTGCTCTCTTGAGATTCCATTGTTATCACACCAATTGTCCCAAAGAGTGTTTATTTTAAAAGTAATGGCTTCTGTTTTTGATGTAAAGTTTCTAAAATATGTAGCTCTTCCGACACCTGCTTTTGTCACGATTTGTTCGATTGAAATTTTATCTATTGTGTTTTCTTTCAGAAGCTCTATTATTGCATCTGCAATACATTCCTTAAGAAATGACGTGTTGTTTTTTCTCATTAAAATCCCCTTTTTAATATAAGATACTTTTTGACATAATAGTATCAAATTAGTCGCAAAACTTGACATTAATGCCAAAAATGTTTATACTATACTTTGTGATACAAAAGTATCATTTGTTTCGAATATATCATATTTTTCTAAAAAAATCAATAGGAGACGTTTTATAATGAAAAACACCAAATTGAGAGAAAAAATACAATTTACATCTGCAAAAGACCTTATCGAAAGAGTTGCAGAAATGTATAACGGCGATTATGTTTATACATTCAGAAAGTCGCCGAGAGATAAAGAAGTTACAAAAATTAAATACGAAGAATTAAGAGAAGACGTAAGAGCACTTGCAACTGAGTTTCTTGCAAGGGGATATAAAGGAAAACATATCGCTCTTATCGGCAAACTCACATATCCTTGGATTCTTGTATATTGGGCTACTCTTTCTATGGGTGGCGTACTTGTTCCCCTTGACCCCGAGTGGACACCTGAAGATTTGGCTGATACAGTTGAAAAAGCTGATTCATTTGCTATGTTTGTTGGCAAGGATATTGTTTCAAAGGCTGATGTGATTAAAGAAAAAACATCGCTTGAAGATTATATTGTTCTTGAAGGCGAAGAAGAAAATACAATTTACTCTTTGATTGAATCAGGTAAAAAACGTATAGCTGATGGCGATAAGTCATATTTTGAAAACGAACCCGACCCCGATGTTTTGTCGTTGCTTGTATTTACATCAGGCACAACAGGCAAAGGTAAGGGCGTTATGCTCACTCAGACTGCTGTGCTTTCGGACCTTGCGGATGTTATTCCCTACATGGCGTTCAGAAAAAAGACAATTGCGCTTCTTCCCCCCCACCACACTTACGGTTCAAGTGTTACAATTCTTGGTCAGACAAGTATCGGTAGTGAAATATATCTTTCATCGGGTATTAAGTATGTTCAGAAAGAACTTAAAGAACAGAAACCCGGACATATCGTACTTGTTCCCCTTTATCTTGAAACATTCTACCGCAAGATTCTTGCAAACATAAAAGACCAAGGCAAAGAGAAACTTGTGTTTAATACAATAAAGGTAAGTAATGCGCTTCGAAAAATCGGAATTGACCGCCGTAGACAGCTTTTCAAGGCTATTCTTGAAGCTTTTGGTGGCGAAGTAACAATGGTTATTTCCGGTGGTGCTCCTATCAGTCAGGAAATGATGGATTTCTTTGATGGAATCGGTATTTCTGTTCTCAACGGTTACGGTATTACAGAATGCGCTCCTATTATTGCTGTTAACCATAGTAAACAGCCTATCCAAGGTAGTGTTGGTTTCCCCCTTAATATCTGTGATGTTATCATTGATAATCCCAATGAAGACGGCGAAGGCGAAATTTGTGTCAAAGGTCCTAACGTAATGCTCGGCTATTACAAGGATGAAGAAACAACCAAAGAAGCATTCAATGAAGATGGTTATTTCAAAACAGGTGACATTGGTAAATTCGATAAACACGGTGCTCTTTATATTACAGGTAGACTTAAGAACCTTATTATTCTTTCAAACGGAAAGAATGTTTATCCCGAAGAAATCGAAACTGAGCTTGCATCTGTTCCCGGTGTACAGGATATTATAATTTACGAAGGTCAGAGCAAACGCGGAGTTGAATATAACCAGATAGTTGCTGAAATATTCCCTGACAAAGATTACGTTGAAAAGAACAATATTGAAGATGTTCAAAGCTATTTGCAGGAATATATAAACAATTACAACAGAACTGCTGTTCCTTACAAGAAGATTGGTGTTCTTAAGGTAAGAGATGAAGACTTCCCCAAGAATACTCTTCGTAAGATTACAAGATTTAAGCTTGATATGTCTATTGAATAATAGTAAAAAAACACGGCTGAAAAATCAGCCGTGTTTTTGTTTTCTTTTGTTATAAATTTTATAAATCAGATAAAAAAATGTAATTGCCAGTGTTGCCGACAAAAAGTCAAGCCACACATCAAGAAGCATTGAGCCCCTTTTTGAAAAATATTGTATTGTTTCATCAGTCATCGCAACAAGACAAGCTATGAAACAGGCATATATTTCGTTTGTGTAATACACTTTTTTATCAAAAAAGGTAAAACCAAATAGTAATGTTCCCAAAACAAAGAATTCAACAAAGTGAGCTGTTTTTCTTACAAAAACATCGGTAAGTTTGATAGGTGCATTAACTTCTTCGAGAACTTTGTTGATTGTTTCAACTATGTTTCCGCTTTTAGATGCAGATTCGCTTTTTGATTCTATTGAGTTTGAGAAAATATACAAAACAAACGCAATAATCAGCAATATATAACAAATTTTGAATATCGTATGTTTTCTTGTTGATTTCATTGTTTTCTTATATCGTTATAAAAACTTTCTCCCGCAATATTATTTGTGATATCAAAAATATCAAGTATAGTTTTGCCAATATCGGCAAATGAATTTCTTGTTCCGAGATTTACAGGTTTAATGTTGTTTCCATAGCATAACATTGGAGTAAATTCTCTTGAATGGTCAGTGCTTTCTGTTTTTGGGTCACAACCGTGGTCAGCTGTTATAAACAGAATATCATCGGATTTCATTTTTGGTAAAAAGACGCCTAACCATTTATCAAACTCGTTGAGTGCGTTAGTATATCCGTCAATGTCATTTCTATGTCCGTATAAAGAATCAAACTCAACAAGGTTAATGAAACATAAGCCGCTGAAGTCAATATCAGAAATTTGAAGTGTTTTTTCCATTCCGTCACTGTTTGATTTTGTCGGGATAGACTTTGTAATACCCTGCCCTGAAAATATATCGTTTATTTTTCCAATAGATATAACGTCAAATTTGTTTTCTTTCAAAAAATCAAGCGCCGTTCTTTTTGGTGGTCTAATTGAAAAATCGTGCCTGTTAGATGTTCTTGTATAGTTGGGATATTCTCCAACAAAAGGTCTTGCGATTACTCTCGCAACGGCATGTTCGTCTTTTAATATTTTTCTTGCTGTTTCACAGT
>JAZRPI010000250.1:0-5091 GCA_045649165.1 Eubacteriales bacterium
CCTAAGACCGCTTGGCCTCCGACTTATTACTAACGCTAACTTCAAGTCGATGACTGATAACTGCGATCGTGAAATCGATGAAGCCAGAAAAGCACTTGCAGAGCTTGAAGAACAGCTTTTCACTCAGGAAGAATATCAAAAGCATATGCGTGAAGTAAGAGCTCGTTTGGAAGCAGCAATCAGAGATGCAAGCACGGGTATGATTACTAATGAGTTTGTGGCTCAGTACATTGATAAGATCTTTGTCACTATGGAAGAGGACGACCTTGCAAGACTTGAAATCAAGATATTTACAGGCAAAAGCACGGAGAAGTGGCTCCAGAAATTAAGAGGTCGTACGGGTCACACGTTGAAGAAAATGATTGAAAAGTACGAGAACGATATTAAGGGTTCTAAATAACTTAGTTATTAATAAGTTTTTTGAACAAAATGGTAGTGTCCTTACCGATGAATTTCGGTAAGGACATTATTATGTTTTGTTGACTTTTTCTTTATGAAATGTTAAAATAAAATGAGATATTTTATATAAAAAAACAGGAGAATTATTATGGCTTTTGATGCGGGTATTGTACGCGCCTTGGCGAATGAACTGAATAACAAATTGGCAAATGCCCGTGTTGACAAGATACAGCAGCCCGAGAAGGAAGAAATTGTATTTACAATGCGTGCAGATAGGGAAAATGTACGCCTTTCTATATCTTCGGGTGCAAATAATCCAAGGGTAAACATTACGTCTGTTTCAAAAGAAAATCCCATAAGTGCACCTATGTTTTGTATGCTTCTTCGTAAGCACTTGCTTGGTGCAAGGGTTGTATCTATTTCTCAGCTTGATTTTGAGAGAGTTTTTGAAATAGCTTTTGAATGCAGAGATGAAATGGGCTTTTTGGGTACAAAATATATTTATGCCGAAATTATGGGCAAATATAGCAACATTATTTTCTGTGACAGCGAAAAGAAAATTTTGGCTGCAATCAAACCGGTAGACTTTACGACGAGCAGTAAGCGTCAGGTACTTGCGGGTATGAAATATGAAGAACCGCCGAAACAGGATAAAAAATCGCCTGTTTGTACTGACAGAGATGAGTTCTCTTTCCTTTTCAAAAGTGAATACAGCGAAAAGAAGATTTCGAGATTTATTACTGACTCATATTTAGGTATCTCTTTGCTTGTTGCAAATGAAATTGCATACAAAACAACAGGTAATATTGATTCTTTGTTATCTGATTGTAATGAAGAAAGTTTATGGCTGAATTTCAATGAATATGTAAATATACTAAAGGAAAAAAGATTTACACCAACACTTCTCAAAAGCAACGATAATGCTGTGGAATTTAGTTTTATGCCTATAAAACAGTTTGGTGGTGTGTATGCATCTGTTGAGTGTGATTCATTCAGCCAGCTTATCGATGAGTATTATACAAAAAAAGAAAGAATCAATCACATCAAGCAGATTTCTTCAGAACTAAATAAATTCCTTGTTACAAATGAAAACAGAATTTTGAAAAAGATTTCGATACACAACGACGAACTTTCAAAGAGTAGGACTAATTTAAAATATAAAGAACTTGGCGATATAATTACTGCGAATATATATATGCTCAAAAGGGGCGACACCAAAGCCAAACTTTTTGACTATTCGAAAGATGAGCCTGTCGAGAGAGAAATAACACTTGATTCAAAATTAACCCCCGCACAGAATGCTCAGCGTTATTATAAATACTATAACAAAGCTAAAAAAGCTATTGAGTACTTATCAGAACAGCTAAAAAATGACGAAAACGAACTTGCTTATATCAGGTCAGTTCTTGACTTGCTTTCAAGAATCGAAAACGAAGCCGACCTTGACGATATTAAGAAAGAACTCAGAGAGTCCGGATATGGCGTAAAAATTAAGTCAAATAAAAAGGCTAATACCAAGAGCAATCCTATTGAGTTCCGCACAGAAAACGGATACACAGTGCTTTGTGGAAGAAATAATATTCAGAATGATATGCTGACTTTTAAAACGGCATCAAAAAATGACTATTGGTTCCATGTAAAGAATATGGCGGGGTCTCATTGTATTATGCTTTGTAATGGTGAAGAGCCGCCTGAAATTGATTTTACACAGGCTGCAATTATAGCCGCTACACATTCAAAAGCTACTAAGGGAGAAAACGTTTCCGTTGACTATACGTTGGTAAGGAATATAAAGAAATTACCGTCGGCAAAGTTGGGACTTGTTACGTATTCAACGAACTGGACTGCATTTGTAACTCCCGATGAAAAATTATGTGAAAAACTCAGAGTGAGGTGAGTTGATTGTTAAATCTTATATATGGTCCGTCCGGATGTGGAAAGACTACTTATATTTACAATCAAATACTTGAAGATTTAAGAACAGATAAAAAGGCTGTTCTTATTGTGCCTGACCAGTTTATACATTCAGCAGAAAATACGTTTGCAGATATTGCTGAAGATATATCAACTTTTGAGCTTGAAATATTCGGTTTCAGAAGACTTGCAAATCACGTATTCAGAGAAGAAGGCGGACTTTCGTTTTCCGATATTGACGAAAGCGGCAGATTGCTTATTATGTGGCGTGTTCTCAGAGAAGTTTCGCCGTTTTTAAAAGCTTACTCAAATATTGACAAAAACAACTCATCGTTTGCAGAGCTTATGCTGAATACTGTTACCGAATTAAAGCAGTTTTCAATAACACCTGCAATGCTTGAAAATGCAAGTAATAAACTTGACGAAAAATATAATGAACTGAAAAATAAATTGCACGATATTTCTTTTATTTACGGTACATACCAGAGCTTTGTATCAAAAGAATATAACGACCCGACCGATGAACTTTCAAGACTTGCTGATACGTTGGAAAACAGTAATATCTTTGATGGTTACAACATTTATTTTGACGGATTTGACGGATTTACCCCACAACAGTATAGCGTTATAAAACAGTTGGCTAAAAATACTGATAATATTACATTCTCATTATGTTATGATATTGCCGACAAAACCGGTGTTTTTGCTACGACCGAAAAGACTTATAAGAATATCATAAAACTCGCTCAAAGACTCAATATTGAAAAAAATGAGACATACTTAACCGAAAATAAGGGCTTTATAAAAGAAGATATAGCTTTTGTTTCAAAGAATTTCTGGAATCATAATGTTGATTCTGATGATTTTTGCAACGACAATTCAAACGTAAAAACAATATGCTGTCACGATAGATTTGAAGAATGCGAAGCCATATCTGCTGATATTCTGAAAAGAGTGCGTAATGGCGCAAGATACAAAGATATTGTCGTTATAGCAAGAGATATAAACCTTTATGACGGTATTATCGATTCAGAATTTGAAAACAACGGTATTCCATTTTATATGTCAAAGAGAACTGATTTGACAACCAAACCTATATTCAAACTTATTCTTGCCGCTTTTGCGATTTATAACAAGAATTGGCAGTATAATGATGTTATATCTTTTCTCAAGACAGGCTTGGCTAACGTTTCTTATGATGAAATAGATATTTTAGAAAATTATACGTCAACTTGGAATATAAACGGCAGAAGATGGACTGACGGAATTGATTGGAATATGAACCCTGACGGTTTTGTTGAGAATATAACAACTGACGGGCAGAATATAATCAACGTTTCAAACGATATAAGAAACAAAATAGTACCTGCTCTCTCGAAATTGTTTGACTCTATTGGTGGAACGACTGTAACCGATATTACAAGAGCTTTGTATGATTTTCTGACCCAGCTAAAAGTCCGCGAACAGATAGAAGAACAAGCTGCAGAATGTCATAAGAATAATAAACTAACCGAAGAAAAAGAACTTGTTCAGCTTTGGAATATACTGATTAATTCACTTGATATGATTGTTGAATTAGCAGGGGATATGAAGCTTTCGGGAGAAGATTACGTAACTCTTATCAGTCTTATTTTAGGAAAATGCGATATCGGAACAATTCCTTCGAGTATGGACCAGGTTATACTTGGAAGTGCTTCATCGTTGAGAACCAATAGTGTAAAACACGTGTATCTTATAGGTGTAAACGAAGGTGTATTCCCAAAACTCGTTGAAGAAAATACTATTTTTTCTGACAGTGAAAAGAGTTTGCTTCGTTCGCTTGATATTGAATTTGTACCCACAAGCGAAGAAATGACTTCCGATGAATTATATTGGTTTTATAGAGCTATCTCAAGAGCGACTGATAGCCTTACTTTGTCATACGCTGAATCAGATTTAAGGGGGGCTGCAAACAAAATATCTGTTGCAGGCTCACGAATACACTATCTGTTGAATAAAGATGTGATAAAATATTCCGATATTCCTACTATTGATAAAATAGAAGGAAAAAATACAGCAATCAAACTTTTCGCTCTCAACAGAGATAATGAAACCGGAATTGCTTTGCGTGAATACTTTGAACAAGACGAAAAGCTTAGGTCAATGATAAATTCATTTGACACACCGCTTGTTGCTCATGAAAGTAATATTGATGAGAATATAGCTAAAACACTTTATAAAGGCGATATGTCAACAAGCCAGTCAAGAATAGACAGCTATGTAAACTGTTCTTTCAGCTATCATTGTCAATATATCTTGAAGCTTGCTGAAAAGAAAAAGTCGGTATTCCGCGGAAATGATATTGGTACCTTTGTTCACGCAGTTTTAGAGCGATTTATGGCTGAAATCACAGATGAAAATGGTTTTCATCCTGA
This sequence comes from Eubacteriales bacterium, assembly GCA_045649165.1. Taxonomy (GTDB): domain Bacteria; phylum Bacillota; class Clostridia; order Oscillospirales; family CAG-272; genus RGIG1995. The sequence continues at coordinate 4,728 of JAZRPI010000250.1, forward strand.
TATTGAAGATACATTGGTTGAATCTATGGTTGACAATATTATAAAAGATTACGTGCTCTCTGTATGTCAGGGAATGTCTGAACAGAGCCCGAGAATGAAGCAGCTTATAAAAAGACTTAGACGAACGACTCTTCTTTTGATAAGGAATATTCTTGCTGAATTTAGACAAAGTGATTTTGTACCGTCATTTTTTGAACTACCTATATGGAAAGATAAAGAAGATGGTATTGCACCTTATGAAATCAACCTTGAAGACGGTTCAAAACTCTATATGAGAGGGTTTATTGACCGTGTTGATACTTATAAAAAAGGTAATGACGTTTATATAAGAATCGTTGATTACAAGACGGGTACAAAGAAATTT
>JAZRPI010000251.1:0-5562 GCA_045649165.1 Eubacteriales bacterium
CTCCCCCAAGCCCCCCAACCTTGAAACGACTTAGGGGCGCACCCCTAAGTACCCGCTTTCGTTTGCAAAAATGGAAAAGTTTGTATAAATAATTTTTACAAACTGATGGAGTAAAGTTTTTGCCAAGCTTTTTTCAAAAAGCGGGCGGGGGATTGCTCCCGCTGATATATATAATTTTAAAAATACTTCCTATATATAAGGAGAAACAATATGGTAATATCCGACTTTTTAGAAAGAAACGCGCGACTTTTCGGCAACGAAACGGCGCTCGTTGAAATCAATCCGTCAGAAGAACGCGACAACGCTGTAACCTGGCGCGATTTCAGCCTTATTGAAAATACAAGACCTGACCTTCCTTACAGAAGAGAACTTAGTTGGCTCAGATTTGATGAAAAGGCAAACAGATTTGCAAATCTGCTTATGAGCCGTGGCATCAAAAAGGGTCAAAAGGTTGCAATTCTGCTTATGAACTGCCTTGAATGGCTTCCTATATATTTTGGTATTCTGAAAACAGGCGCGCTTGCTGTTCCGATGAACTTCAGATACTCAGGCGATGAAATCGAATACTGTCTTGACCTTGCAGACGTTGACGTTCTTGTATTCGGCCCTGAGTTTACCGAAAGACTTGAGTCTGTTCCCAACGCTATTGACAGACTGAAAATGAAGTTCTTTGTTGGCAGAGACGTACCCGAATTTGCAGAAAGCTATCTTGAGCTTGTAACGTACTGCTCAACAAAAGCTCCCCCTGTATTGCTTGATGAAGAAGACCACGCGGCTATATATTTCTCATCAGGTACAACGGGTAGACCTAAGGCTATTTTACACAATCACAAGGCGCTTGTTTGCGCTTGTAAAACAGAGCATAACCACCACAGCCAGACAAAAGACGACGTATTCCTTTGTATTCCGCCCCTTTATCATACGGGTGCAAAAATGCACTGGTTCGGCAGTCTTATGTCGGGTAGTAAAGCTGTACTTCTTCGCGGTGTCAAACCTGAATGGATTCTCAGAGCTGTTACCGAAGAAAAGTGTACAATCGTATGGCTGCTCGTTCCGTGGGCTCAGGATTTGCTCAACGCTATTGAGTCGGGCAAGATTAATCTTGACGACTATATGCTTGAACAGTGGCGTCTTATGCATATAGGCGCTCAGCCCGTTCCACCCAGTCTTATAAACCGTTGGAAGAGCATTTTCCCCAATCATCAGTACGATACAAACTACGGTTTGTCTGAATCTATCGGACCCGGTTGCGTACATCTTGGTGTTGAAAATATACACAAAGTTGGTGCGATTGGTGTTCCCGGTTACAACTGGGAAGCAAAGGTTGTAGACGAAAACGGAAACGAGCTTCCACAGGGCGAAGTTGGCGAACTTGCCGTACGCGGCGACGGCGTAATGCTTTGCTATTATAAAAATAAAGAAGCTACCGACGAAGTTCTCAAAAACGGCTGGCTTCACACAGGAGACGTTGCAAGGGTTGATGAAGACGGCTTTATCTACCTTGTAGACAGAAAGAAAGACGTTATCATTTCAGGCGGTGAAAACCTTTATCCCGTCGAAATTGAAGACTTCCTTAATACTAATACAAAAATTAAAGACGTTGCGGTAATTGGTCTTCCTGACGGACGACTTGGCGAAATTGCCGCGGCTGTTATCGAGCTTAAAGTGGGCGAAGTTGCAGACGAAGAAGAGATAAATCAATTCTGTATGGCTCTTCCACGTTACAAACGCCCGAGAAAAATTATTTTTGCAGACGTTCCGCGTAACCCCACAGGCAAGATTGAAAAGCCTGTACTTCGTGAAAGATACTGCGGAAAGAGATTGGTTGAAGCTCAGACAACGATGTAAGAAACTACAAAAGGTGTTTGATTATGGTTATTCAGATTATAATGCTTGTAATATTCTTTGGCACTATGATTGGCATAGGCCTGTACTGCCGTAAGAATTCAACAGATGTAAACGGATTTGTGCTTGGCGGAAGAAACGTTGGCCCTTGGCTTACTGCTTTTGCTTACGGTACTTCATATTTCTCGGCTGTTGTGTTTGTCGGATATGCGGGGCAGTTCGGTTGGAAATACGGAATTGCGGCAACCTGGGCAGGTATAGGAAACGCATTTCTTGGCTCATTTCTTGCCTGGAAAGTTCTTGGAAGACGTACTCGCATTATGACCCAACACCTTGACAGCGCGACTATGCCACAGTTTTTTGAAAGCAGATACAAAAGTTCTGCACTGAAGCTTTTGTCGTCGGTGGTAATATTTATTTTCCTTATTCCGTATACAGCGTCACTCTATAATGGACTCAGCCGTCTGTTTGGTATGGCTTTTGATATTCCTTACGAATACTGCGTACTCGGTATGGCTGTTCTTACCGCTATATACGTAATCGCGGGTGGATATATGGCGACTGCAATCAACGACTTCATTCAGGGAATTATAATGATTTTCGGTATAATCGCTGTTATAGTTGCTGTGCTTAATACACAGGGCGGCTTTACTGAAGCGTTGGCTAAGTTGGGAAATATCAGTTCTCAGACGGAAGATATCAGCAAAGGAGCGTTTGCTTCGTTCTTTGGTCCTGACCCGATTAACCTTTTCGGTGTCGTTCTTCTGACGTCGCTCGGTACTTGGGGACTTCCACAGATGGTACAGAAATTTTATGCTATTAAGAGCGAAAAGGCGATTACAAAGGGAACAGTTATTTCAACAATATTCGCCCTTATAGTTGCAGGCGGTTGTTACTTCCTTGGTGGATTTGGCAGATTGTTTACACCTGACAAAACAGCTGACGGCGCAATAATTTTTGACTCGATTATTCCGAATATGCTGTCAGGACTTTCGCCTGTACTTATTGGAATTGTTATCATTCTTGTTTTGTCAGCATCAATGTCAACACTTTCATCGCTTGTACTTGCATCAAGTTCCACGCTGACACTCGACTTTATTAAAGAAAAAATCGCAAAAAATATAAATGAAAAGAAACAAGTTTTCATAATGCGCGTACTTATAGTTGTATTTATTGCAATTTCTGCTATAATAGCTATTGTACAGCACAAGAGTAACATTACTTTTATTGCTCAGCTTATGGGCATATCGTGGGGAGCATTGGCAGGTGCCTTCTTAGCGCCGTTCTTTTACGGTTTATACTGGAAGGGTGTTACAAAGGCTGCGGTATTTACAAACATTATTTTTTCTAGCTGTTTTATGACTATGAATATGTTTGTAAAACCAATTTTTCCGAAAATTTTACAGTCACCTATTAATGCGGGCGCGTTCTGCATGATTATAGGGCTGATTATAGTTCCTGTTGTGAGTTTGTTCACAAAGAAACTTGACAAAGAACATACCGAGTACATATTTTCTTGCTACAATAAACAGGTTACTGTTGAAATCAAAGAACATATGGGCTGATTGAAAGAAAGGATATATAGATTATGAAACAACTTATGTTGGGAAATGAAGCGGTAGCAAGGGGGCTTTTTGAAGCAGGCTGCTCTTTTGTATCAAGTTATCCCGGTACACCAAGTACCGAAATAACCGAAGCTGCTGCAAAATATGAAGAAATATACGCTGAATGGGCGCCTAACGAAAAGGTAGCTATGGAATCAGCTTTTGGCGCATCTTTGGCAGGTAAAAGAAGTTTTTGCGGCATGAAGCACGTTGGTCTCAACGTTGCGGCAGACCCGTTGTTTACAATAGCATATACAGGTGTTAACGGTGGTATGGTTATCGGCGTTGCAGACGACCCCGGTATGCACAGCTCACAGAACGAGCAGGATTCAAGACACTATGCAAAGGCGGCAAAGGTTCCTATGCTTGAGCCTTCAGATTCAAAAGATTCTCTTGAATTTGCAAAGGCGGCTTATGAACTTTCAGAACAATTTGATACACCTGTGTTCTTGAAAATGTGTACTCGTGTAGCTCACTCACAGAGTGTTGTTGAAACGGCTGAACGTGTAGAAAAAGAACAGATTGAATACGTAAAAAATCCCCAGAAATACATAATGATGCCCGGCTTTGCAAAGAAGAGACATCCTATCGTTGAAGAAAGACTTGAAAAAATCGCAGAATATGCAGAAAAGTCAGACCTTAACAGATGGGAAAAGGGAACTGATAACAAAATCGGTATCATCACAGCGGGTACTTGTTACCAGTACGTAAAAGAAGTATGCGGAGACAAATATAGCGTACTCAAACTCGGTATCGTATGGCCCTTGTCAGAAAAGCTTATCTCTGATTTTGCATCTTCAGTTGAAAAGGTTATTGTTGTTGAAGAACTTGATGGCTTTATTGAAGAATTTTGCAAGAATATCGGTTTAAGTGTTGACGGTAAGAATATTTTCTCAAATATTGATGAACTTTCACAAAACAAGGTTGCAAAAGGTCTTGGTGTTGAATACAACGGTGGCGAAGCTGTTGATGCAGTAATCCCTAACCGTCCCCCCGTTATGTGTGCGGGTTGCCCACACAGGGGTCTTTACTACGTTCTTTCAAAACTTAAGCTTAACGTTATAGGCGATATCGGTTGTTATACGTTAGGCGCTGTTGCACCGCTTAACGCTGTTGACAGCGTAATCTGTATGGGTGCGTCTGTTTCAGGTGCTCACGGATTTAACAAAGCGAGCGGCGGCAAAACAGACAACAAGACTGTTGCAGTTATTGGCGACTCAACATTTATGCATTCGGGTATTACGGGTCTTGTAAATATTTCATATAACAATTCAAACAGCACTGTTATTATTGTTGATAACTCAATTACAGGTATGACAGGTCATCAGCAGAACCCCACAACAGGTCTTAACCTTAAAGGCGACCCTGCATCAAAGATTGACCTTGAAGCTTTGTGTAAGGCTGTTGGTATTAACTCAGTAAGAGTTGTTGACCCTTACGATATTGCAGAATGCGAAAAGGTAATTAAAGAAGAACTTGAAAAGAACGAGCCGTCTGTAATTATTTCAAGACGTCCTTGCGCTCTTTTGAAATACGTTAAACACAACGCACCTATTTCTGTTGAGTCAGATAAGTGCAAGAGTTGTAAAATGTGTATGAAGATAGGTTGCCCCGCAATCAGTATGGTTGACGGTAAGGCAGTTATTGACGCTACTCTTTGTACAGGCTGCGGCGTATGTACACAGCTTTGTAAATTCGGCGCTATGCAGGAGGGCAAATAAATGAGTATGAATAATACAAAAAATATCATGATTGTCGGTGTCGGCGGTCAAGGGTCTCTCCTTGCAAGTAAGCTTCTCGGCAGACTTCTTTTGACAAAGGGATATGACGTAAAGGTTTCCGAAGTTCACGGAATGAGTCAGCGCGGCGGTTCTGTTGTTACGTACGTAAGATTTGGAGATAAGGTATATTCGCCCGTTATCGACGAAGGCGAAGCTGATATTATAATCTCTTTTGAACTGCTTGAAGCGGCAAGATGGACAAAGTATCTTAAGCCTACCGGAAAGATTATCACAAACACACAGCAGATTAATCCTATGCCCGTTGTTACAGGTGCTATGGAATATCCGGAAGAACTTGTAAAATCAATGAAAGAAAAAAACTTCTTTGTTGA
>JAZRPI010000252.1:0-2297 GCA_045649165.1 Eubacteriales bacterium
ATATTCATATCAGCTCTGCCTACTGTCAGCACTCTTTTACGCAATTTCTACACCTTCTTCAGTTTCAAAAAATCAATAGTTGAATTCTTTTCCGTTATGTCTGATAGTAACCTTGTTTGCGCCTGTATCACTTGCTTCAACACGGCCAACAATCTTCGCTTCAACGCCATACTTTTCAGCTGTCTTAATCATAAAGTCAGCATCTTCGGGAGAAACGAACATTTCAAGTCTGTGACCCATATTGAATACTCTGTACATTTCAGCATCGCCAACGTCAGAGTTTTCTGCAATCGCTTTGAAAAGCGGGGGTACGTCAAAAAGGTTGTCCTTGATATAGTGTACACCCTTACCGAAGTTCTTACATTTTACCTGGCCGCCGCCTGTGCAATGAACCATACCGTGAACAGCGCTTCTGTTTGCAGTAAGAATTTCCTTTATAATAGGAGCGTAAGTTCTTGTGGGAGAAAGGATAGCATCGCCAACCTTTACGTTTGTGCCAGGAAGAATATCATTGAATTTATAGCTTCCGCAGTAAACCTGTTCGTCAGCTATTGTATTTGAATATGTTTCGGGATATTTTGAAGCATATTCGTGGTCAAGGAGAAGATGACGTGCAGCTGTAAGACCGTTTGAACCCATACCTGCATTGTACTTATCTTCATATACAGCCTGACCTGATGATGCAAAACCAACAATTACGTCGCCGGGCTTTATATTATCGCAGTTGATTACGTCGCTTCTCTTCATTCTTACAAAGAAAGTAGAGTCAACGATAAGTGTATTAACAAGGTCGCCTACGTCTGCTGTTTCGCCGCCACACATTGTTATGTCAACGCCATATTCACGCATTTTTTCAACAAATGCTGTGTAACCCTTGATTACGTGTGCAACAGCCTGTCCGTCAACACGGTGAGCATTTCTGCCTATTGTGTTTGACATAATAAATCCTTCTGTTGCGCCAACACAAAGAAGGTCGTCAAGGTTCATAACCATTGAGTCCTGTGCAATATCAAAAAATGCTGTGTAGTCGCCTGTTTCCTTAAATTTTATATAAGCAAGAGAAGACTTTGTTCCCGCGCCGTCTGCATGCATTGCAGAACAGTAATTTTCATCCCCTGTCGGGTCGGGCATAAGTGTGCAGAATGCACCACTGAAAACACCCTTATCCAATGTTTTTACCGCGTTGTGTACGTCGGTTTTTTCGGCGGATACGCCTCTCGACAAATATGCTTCGCTCATAAATTTTATCTCACTTTCTGCCGTATCTCTTACTGAACAATAAAAGCACAGCCACAATATACATATAGATATTTAATTATAACACATATTTTTCTTTGTTGCAAGTGAATTCAGCCAAAAAACGACAACTTTATTATTTTATCTTACACAAATTATAATCAAGCTCGTTTCTCTCTCGAAAAGGATGAAGATTTTGTGAAATCAAGTGAATTTTTTGTGAAAAAGGTTGATATATTTTGCTTATTTATATATAATATAATGAGTTTATATTTTTATTGATATTATATTTTAAGGGTGATTATTATTACTGACAGAATTAAGAGTTACAAAAACAGCATAAATGGTAAAAATATTTCCGTCTGCGGTATAGGTGTTTCAAATCTTCCGCTTATTGATTTTCTTCTTTCTGCGGGTGCAAAAGTTACTGCTCGCGATATGAAAGAAAAAGAAGCTTTGGGCGAAATTGCAACCAGTCTTGAACAAAAAGGCGTACGCCTTGTTTGCGGACAAAACTACCTTGACAATATAAGCGAAGAAATTATCTTCCGTACACCAGGTCTTCGATACGACAAACCGGGGTTTGTTGAAGCTGTCAAAAACGGTGCTATGCTCACAAGCGAAATGCAGGTATTTTTTGAACTCTGCCCTTGTACAAAAATCGGTATAACAGGCAGTGACGGAAAGACTACGACTACCACCCTTATTTCAGAAATACTGAAAGCTGACAACAAAAAGGTCTGGCTCGGCGGTAATATCGGCCGTCCGCTTTTGCCCGACGTTGAAAAAATGACAAAAGACGATTTTGCTGTAATCGAACTTTCATCATTCCAGCTTCACACAATGAAGACTTCGCCTGAAGTTGCTGTTTGTACAAACATCTCCCCCAATCACCTTGACTATCATACAGACTATAACGAATACATTGACGCTAAGAAAAACATTTACAGAAACAATAACGACATTCATTTTGTAACCAATGCAGAAAATGATATCACTCTTGAAATGGCAAATGAAGTTTTGGGAACAAAAACATTCTTCTCAAGCAAAAACAAGAGCGA
>JAZRPI010000253.1:0-5601 GCA_045649165.1 Eubacteriales bacterium
CCGCTGTATGAAATACACATTGAACCGTGAATAAAACATTCAAGCTCAAGCTCTTTTGGTATTCTTTGTCTGATTGCTCTTATCTCATCAAAGTTAAGTTCTCTTGCAAGTACTATTCTTGTTGCACCAAGTTTATGCCAAGCGTTGCATGTAGCGTGGCTGACTGTATTTGCCTGTGTGGAAACGTGTATTTCCATATCGGGCAATACTTTTCTTATGGTTTCAAACACGCCTAAATCGGATACTATAAGAGCGTCTATGTTTGCATCTTTTATATCGTTAAGATATTTCTCAAGCATATCGTACTCATACCAATGCGGCATAGTATTTACGGTTAAGTATACCTTTTTGCCTAACGAATGGGCGTACTTTACTGCTTCGTATATTTGTTCAACGTTAAAGTTAGTAGCAAAAGCACGCATACCGAATATGTTACCCGCCATATACACAGCGTCAGCACCGTACAGTATAGCGCTTTTCAGTTTTTCCATATCGCCCGCGGGGGATAGAAGTTCAATGTTCATAAAATTATATACCTTAAATTTTATCCCCGCAAATTTATAGCGGGGATATATGTGTTTTTATAAGAATTTATTTTTAGTTACCGGCTGCTGCATACTGAGCGTCAACCTTAGCTCTGTTTGCTGCATGTTCCTGCGCGGTCTTAGCGTACAGCATATTACCTTCAATATCGTTCTGGAAGAAGTAGTAATTTGTCTGTTCGGGATAGAGTGCCGCTCTGATAGCTTTCAAAGTTGGGTTACTGATAGGACCGGGGGGAAGACCGCCGTTTCTATAAGTGTTGTAGGGGCTGTCTATCTGAGTATCTTCGTTTGAAAGTCTGTCTTTTCTTACGTCGAGAACGTACTGAACGGAAGCACAGCTTTCGAGTCGTTTTCCAAAGTAGTTGCTGTTCAGACGGTTGTGGAATACTGAAGAAACGAGAGTATAGTCTGTCGTATACTTAGCTTCCATCTGAATAAGTGAAGCAAGGTTGATAACCTGGTCGATAGTATAACCTGACTTTTCACATTCCTGCTTATATTCAATACTGAATTTTGCGTGGAAGTTTGCCAACATCTTGTTGATGATTACTGTTTCTTCGGATTCTTTATAGAAATAATACGTATCGGGGTAGAGATAACCTTCGAGTCTGTATTTTCTATTGGGGTTAAGGTTTTCAAGGTCTTCAATAAACCAGTAGTCGTATTCGCCGTTCTGAATAGCGTCAACAAAGCCTTCTTTTGTACCGATACCCTTTTCGTTTACAAGAAGATTGATTATATCGTCAATCGTGTAGCCTTCGGGGATAGTAACGGATACTTCGGTAAGACTGCTTGTTCTTTTCTCAACAAACGTGCTGAGTAGTTCATCAAAGTTCTGAGTAGGCGAAACTGTATATATACCAGAAACGTATTTACCTGGGTCGTTTCCGCGTATCATCGTGTAGAGCACGAATATCTTCGGGTATTTGATAACCTGTTTGTCATGTAGTTCGTCAGCAATCTGGTCAAGAGTTGCATATTCGGGGATATTAACTTCAATCTCAGCTTCAGCCTTGACAAAAGCGAATACGTCGTTTGCAATAACTATTATATAGTAAGCGCAAAGACAAGATACAAGAAGAACGACAGCGATATAAATCAATGCCTTTGACAAAACAGTAACAGGGTTTGCCCCCCTTGTCTTTTCTTCTTGCGGCTTAATAGGTTTCATACCCTTTTCTCTTTTGAATATTGAAAGAATATTATTGGGCAGTCTTCTTGAAGCTGAAGAAGAGTCAAACACAACCTTGTCGCTTTTTACGTTGGTTACGTTAGGTCTGCTTGGCGCTTTGTTTGTCTGTGGCTGTCTCGGCGCATTTACAGGAGTAGCTGTGCGCACAGGATTAGGCTTAGACGGATTGGCTGTCGGTCTGTTTGGTTGAGTTTTTAAAGCGCCGTTAGCCTGTGGTTTCTGTGTTGTTACAGGACGCGGAGTTGTGGTCGGCCGTTTAGACTGTGGCTTCGGCTGACTCTGCGTGGGTGCTGATTTTCTGAGAGAATCAAGGTCAAAAATCTCAAAATCATTATAGACCGTTTCTTTCGGTTTTGCAGGCTGATTTTCGCCTAAACCGTTATCTTTTTTGATTTCGTTTTCGTTCATAATATTATCCTTTTTAAATTATGATGAAATGTGTATGTTTGTTTAAAGAACTAAAGTTACGACAAGAAAAAGAATTACGCAAGCGATAAAACTTGGAGAAAGCAAAGCTTCAAAGAAAAGCTTTATTCCGCCTTCAAGTTTTTCTGCTTCGGGTGGGGATTTTTCTCCTTTTACACCTGACAGATAAAGAATTCTTTCTGCGCCGCTAAATGATAACACGGAAAATATAATAAATAATGTCGTAATAACAAACAAAAAGAAAATTAAGCTATTAGGAGACTTAATTGCTCCCCAGAGCGCTGATTCAAAGAATAGCGAATATAGGTTGTTCAAAAGATGTACGAGCATACCTGCCAACACCGATTGAGTAATATATACGACGTATGATGCAATAATACCACAGAAAAAGTAAACGATAAATTTACTCAAAGAGAAGTGGAGCATTGCGAACATCAAAGAAGTCATAATAATTGCAACGCCGACACCATAGCTTGAATATTCCGACTGAATAATGCCGCGGAAGGTATATTCTTCGGTTATTGCGGGAATAATCGCCAACGCGATTATGATATAAGCAAGATTTGTCAATGACGTTGTGTTAAGCGGATTAAATGTTTCGTAAAGAGAAGCCGCCTGTTCTGTTTTGCCTGAAATGTAAAACACAGCGGTATTAAGCAACGCGCTTCCGAATACAAGTACGCCAAAGCAAGAGAAAATAAAACCAATCTTGTGCCCCGAAAGTTTCTTGCTTGGAAGCTTTTGAGTAAGTTTTTTTCCGCGCAGCTTACTGTAAAATACAGTTGGCAGAACGAAGATTAACAGTTGCAAAACTATCATAGACATATATATATTGTCTTTCAGCTGCAACGACTCAACGTTAATGTATCTTGACGATACAAGAAGCGCGTATATAACAAGCACAAGCAGTGGTGCTGAAAATGAACTTTTAATTCTTGGCAAATGAAATCACTCTCTTTTCGGTAACTACGATATCCGACGGCAAATCAAATTTACCATTCGGTATTTCGTCAATAATAAAATCACTGTAAACAAGACCTGCTTTTACGCCTTTAAACTTTGAAAGAAAACGGTCGTAATACCCCTTGCCGTAGCCTAAGCGGTAACCCCTTTTGTCATAGCAAATTGCGGGCAGAACACAGATTGTATGTCCACTGCCGCTTTCATAAAGCGGTAAGTCTTTATTTGGCTCTTGTATTCCATACATACCCGACTCAAGCTGGTCTAAGTTTTCGATATAGTGGTAGACCATTTCGTTGTTTTCAACACATCTTGGAAATGCCACCTTTTTGCCCTTTGCCAAAGCGTCTTCGGCAATTATACGGGTGTCAATCTCATATTTTAAAGGGGAATAGAGCAAAACAGTATCAGCAAAGCGGTATGAACTGAGCGTCAGAAACCTTTTGCAGATTTCACTGTCCATAGTGAGTTTTTGCTCTTGGGGGATGGTCTTTCTTTTTTGTTTATATTCGTTTCTTATTTCTGATTTTGCTTCTTTTAAATTTATACGGTTCATAAATAACCTTATGCAAATATTGATTGTTTTATTTTTTCGGCTGTTTCTCTATCCTTTAATGCGGCTATAATTTCAACTGAAAAGTCAACAGCCTTGCCCATGCTTTTTGAAGTAATAATATTTCCGTCACGTACACAGCCTGAGTCTATACATTCAGCGCCCTTGAGATACTGTTCAAAACCGGGGAAGCATGTAGCTTTTCTGCCCTTAAGCAATCCCTTTTCGCCGAGTATTCTTGGTGCAGCACATATAGCGCATATATATTTTTGGTTTTCTGCAGCCTTGTCAATAAAAAGATTAACCGTTTTGTCAGCGCGTAAATTGTCAGCGCCGGGTAATCCACCTGGAAGAATAACCATATCAATATCGTTTGGAGTAATATCTTTTGTTGTCTTGTCTGCAATAACCTTTATCCCGTGAGCGCCTGTTACAGTCGTACTTTCGTTTATTGAGACTGTTGTGACGTCAACTTTTGCGCGTAAAAGCATATCAACAGGTGTCAATGCTTCTATTTCTTCAAACCCGTCTGCAAGGAATACGTATACCATAAAATTATTCTCCGAGAACTTTTACAATATCTTCAAATATGTCGTTTATACTTCTTAACTTGCCGTCTTCACAGCAATGAATAACGTCCCAACCCAATTTTTCACTTGTATACAATGCCGCCTTATAACTGTTTATAAGGTGGTTGTTGTCAAGTTCGTGAATATCTTTGACTCTGCCCGTTTCTTCTGAACGGCTGTTGATAAGAGCCATAGAAACTTCGGGTTTCATTTCAAGATATACTACTCTGTCGGGGGCAGGGAGTCCAATTTTTTTGAATTCAAAATCCCACAGCCATTCAAGGAAGCCTTCCCATTTGTCTTCAGGTAACTTTGAAAGCTGATGAACGGCGTTAGCCGACGTATAGCGATTGGCTATTATGTAAGTATCTTCGTCGTTATAGTCTTTTGACCAGTCTGTGCGGAAGCTGTAATATCTGTCAAGCGCAAAGAATACAGAAGACGCGTATGCATTTGTATCTTCGGGGTTTTTGCCAAGCTCTCCTTTTAAATACATATCAACAAAGGTTGAGCCCTTTCCGTCATAGGTGGGGAAAGAGAGAAGTCTGACTTTTTTGCCCTTTTCTGTCAGATATTTTACGAGTTTTTTGCTCTGTGTTTCTTTACCTGAGCCGTCAAGCCCGTCTATTGCAATAAATTTTGCCATAAGTATAAACTCCCGATTAAAAAAGATTTTTATTCTTCGGTTTTAAACGCCATTTCCATATATTCTTGTCTGCTGATAAGAACAGAACGCGGTTTTGAGCCTTCAGGACCGCTGACTATGCCTTTTTGTTCCATTTTGTCAATAAGTTTTGCGGCTCTGCCGTAGCCTACTGAAAGACGTCTTTGCAAAAGCGATGTTGAAATTTTGCCCGATTCAATAGCAAGTTCAACTGCAGCTCTGAACAAGGGGTCGCCACCTTCTTCTCCGCCGTCGTCAAAATCGCCCGAGCCCTTTTCGCCGCATTTTGCAGCTTCTTTTTCGATGCTTTCAATAACGTTTGCATCGTATGAGCTTACGCCGCTTGTTTCTTTGATAAAGTCAACGATTTTTTCTATTTCGGATTCGCTTACGAATGAGCCCTGTACACGCGCAGGCTTTGAGAAGCCAACGGGCGCGTAGAGCATATCACCGCGACCAATCAGTTTTTCAGCACCCGCAATATCAATAATGGTACGCGAGTCAACCTGAGATGCCATTGTAAATGCAATTCTTGACGGTACGTTTGCTTTGATAAGACCTGTAACAACGTCAACTGACGGTCTCTGTGTACCGATAACAAGGTGCATACCCGCAGCTCTTGCTTTCTGAGCAAGTCGGCAGATTGAGTCTTCAACTTCTTTGGGGGCTGTCATCATAAGGTCAGCCAACTC
>JAZRPI010000254.1:0-2802 GCA_045649165.1 Eubacteriales bacterium
ATGGGCGAAGATGCAAAGGTTGCAATCAGAAATATCCGTCGTGATGCAAATGATGCAGCAAAGGATATGAAGAAAAAGAGCGAAATGACTGAAGATGAACAGAAGCAGTCAGAAAAAGAAATACAGGATTTGACAGATAAATACATCAAGGAAATAGATGCCGTTACAGCCCGTAAAGAAAAGGAAGTCATGGATATCTGACAAAGCACGGGCGTGTGCCTAATAAAAAAGGCACACGCCTGTTTTAATTGGAGTTATAATATGTTTGGCATAAAGGTAAAAAAACAAAACAAAAAGATTATGGCAGATGAAAACCTTCAGCACATTGCTTTTATAATGGACGGTAATGGCAGATGGGCAAAGAGAAAGGGTATGCCAAGAGAGTTCGGTCACAAAAAGGGCGCAGAAACAATGAAGAATATTGTTCGCTACTGCGGCTCAATCGGAGTAAACTGTGTAACGGTTTACGCTTTTTCGACTGAAAACTGGAAAAGACCCGAAAATGAAGTCAACGCCATAATGGAATTACTCAATCAGTATATTGACTATCTCTATACGGTTATGGAAAAAGACAATATACAGATTCATTTTCTTGGTGACAAGGGTAGATTTACACCCGCCCTTCGCGAAAGACTTGAAAAAGCAGAAGCAGATTCTGCAAAATACAGCAGAATTCTTAACGTTGCTTTGAACTACGGCGGACGCGATGAAATCGTACACGCTGTAAACGAGCTTATCAAACAGGGCAAGACTGAAATCACTGAAGAAGATATTGAAGCAAATTTGTATACTTCTCACTGTCCTGCTCCCGATTTGATTGTAAGAACTGCGGGAGAAATCAGAACGTCAAACTTCCTTATGTGGCAGGGCGCATATTCAGAACTGTATTTTACAGACGTATTATGGCCCGACTTCTCGGAAGAAGACGTTGACAAAGCAGTAGAAGAGTTTTACAAGAGAACACGCCGTTTCGGTGCTGTTGTTTAAATTTTACACATACGGAGTTTTTATCACAATGAAAACAAGAATTATTTCAGCGGTAGTAGCAACTTTAATATTCTTACCGTTTTTGATATTTTCACATACAATAGCATTTCCTATAATACTTGCGTTTGCGGCTTGTCTTGGCGTATTTGAGATGATTAGATGCCTTGACAAAAAGAATATGCTTATTCTTTTGCCGTCGCTTATTTATGCGGCAGTATTGCCAATCTGCTCAAGACTGTATGGAAACGAACAGGCGTTTTTCAATTTCGCGCACAAGATGTTTGTAGTGTATATGTTCTATTTGTTCGTTGTTGCAATTTTTTCAAAGGGCAAATATGATATAGCAGATATGGCTATGGTTGTTATTACTGTTACTTTTATAGTAAACGGATTTTCAAGCATTGTTCTTTTACGCGATTATGAATATGGACAGTACATATACTTCCTTGTATTTCTTTGTCCTTGGTTTACCGATATATTTGCGTATTTTACAGGATATTTCCTTGGCAAACACAAGCTTATTCCCGACGTCAGCCCCAAGAAAACTATTGAAGGCGCGATTGGTGGAATAGTATGTTGTTCGTTGGCGCTTGTTTTGTACGGATTTATACTCAGCAAGTTTGTTGAAGGACTTAAACCTAACTATCTTGCGCTTTTGTTCGTGGGAATAGTTCTTTCTGTTGTATCGCAGTGCGGTGACCTTGTTTTCTCGCTTATAAAGAGAAAATACGGAATAAAGGACTACGGAAAGGTTATGCCCGGTCACGGTGGAATACTTGACAGATTTGACTCTGTAATAGCGTCAGCACCCTTTGTTTTGCTGATGTTTGATTTGTCAGGAATATTCCATTTGTTTGGATAATAAAAGGTGTTAATATGTCAAATTTGGACAGAATTGAAAAAAGCATTGCAATATTCGGCTCAACAGGTTCTATTGGAACTCAGAGTATAGAAGTTGCAAGAAAGCATAAAATAGACGTTAAGGCGATTACGGCAGGAAAAGATATAAAAAGACTTGAAGAACAAATCAGAGAGTTTAGTCCTTTGTACTGCGCTGTCCTTGACGAAGAAAAAGCAAAAGAACTCAAAACAAAAGTTGCCGACACAAATACAAAGGTTGTTGGCGGAGAAAAGGCGATTGAAGAACTCGCATTTTCGGTTGAATGTGATATGTTTCTCAATTCTATTATCGGCAAGGCGGGACTGAAGCCTACACTTGCGGCAATAGAATCGGGCAAGAATATCGCCCTTGCAAACAAAGAAACGCTTGTAACAGCAGGTACAATCGTTATGAATAAGGCAAGGGAAAAGGGAGTAGCCGTTTTGCCTGTTGATTCAGAGCATTGCGCAATTTTTCAGTGCCTTGAAGGATACCCGAAAAAACAGGTAAGCAGACTTATACTTACTGCATCGGGCGGCCCTTTCTTTGGTAAAAAGAGAGAAGAATTAAAAGGCATAACACCCGAAATGGCGTTAGCGCACCCAACTTGGAATATGGGACAGAAAATAACCATAGACTCGGCAACTCTTATGAACAAGGGCTTTGAAGTTATTGAAGCTTGTCATCTTTTTGATATTGATGTAGAAAAAGTAGACGTTGTTGTTCATCGTGAGAGCATAATACACTCTATGGTTGAATATATTGATAATGCTGTTTTAGCGCAGATGGGCGTTCCTGATATGAGAACGTGTATACAGTATGCGATAACGTATCCTGACAGATTTGAAGGACTTCAGGAAAAACTTGACTTGGCAAAGGTTGGAAAAATGACTTTTGCAGAGCCAGACAAAGAAACGTTTATGCTTCTTGATTTG
>JAZRPI010000255.1:0-3708 GCA_045649165.1 Eubacteriales bacterium
TTTTTTCCTGTTTTTGTGGGAACAGCGGACGCTTAAAAAATAAAATCTTCAAGTGTACCGACAATTCTTCTTCATATACTAGACAAAGCTTTACTTTCAAGAACAGAATAGACACAATAATAGCCAATGGTATTAATAAAAGCAGCCACCACATATACTATTTCCCCCTGTTCTTTCGTGTAATAATTTTTGTAAAAATTAGTCTTCTTTTTCTTCAGTGTTTTCAGTAGGTAATATTTCGCCTGTTTCTACCTTTTCTGTGTTTTCGTGTTCGTTTATATCAAAAGTAAGCATATCAACAGACGGAAGCTGGTCAAGAGACGTAAGACCGAAGCAACGCAAAAAGTCAAGCGTTGTTCCATAAAGCGAAGGACGACCGGGTACGTCAAGGCGACCCTTTTTCTCAATCAGGTTCTTTTCGCACAGTACTGCGATTGCATACGAGCTGTCAAGGCCCCTTACCTGTTCAATATAAGCTCTTGTTACGGGTTGATGATATGCAACAATAGCAAGAACTTCTAAAGATGAGTTTGAAAGGTTGCCCCTGCCTTGCTTGATACCGAGAGCAAGTTTTACGTATGATTCGTATTCGCTCTTTGTACAAAGCTGACAAGCCTTGTCAAAACGAATAAGCTGAACGCCGCGCGCAAGCTCACTTGAATTGTACTGTTCTTCGTACATAGCTACAAGCTCTTTTACTGCTGACGGTGTGATTTCGAGAATATCGGCAAGTTTTTCGTATGTAACAGGGTGACCGGCTGCATAGAGTACAGCTTCGATTATTTCCTGTTTTTTTCTTATATCAAGTTCATTCTGCATTTTCTGTTCTTACCTTTCGATTGGAGTGGGTGTTAAGTATAATGTCAAGAGTGCCGTCTTCTTTTTCTTCAAGTTCAATTCTTCTTGCTTTTGCAAGTTCAAGAATAGCCATAAAAGAAGCTACAAGCTCTGAACGGTTTTCGCAAAGAAGTATAAGGTTGTCAAAAGAGTCGCGCTCCATTTTGCGCAGTCTTTTGAGTATACTGAGTATTTTTTCTGATACTGAAACCATACGTCCGCGAAGCAGTGGAGCAAATACTTTTTCAGGTGGAGCTGAATAGAGTTTGCTTCTGTTTATAAGACGGACAAACGCCTTTTGCAAAAGCTCTGAATCCATATCTTCAGGCGGCTCGTCCTTTTTGACTGGGAAGGTGTCGCTTTCTTTTGCAAATCTGCCAGAATATTCAGCAAACATATCATTGAGAAGCACAGCGGCTTCCTTTGCCTTCTTATATTCAAGCAATGCAGCGGCAAGGGCAGCTCGTGGGTCTTCTGCATCTTCTTCGTCTTGCTTTGGAAACAGCATACGGCTTTTTATAAGCATAAGTTCTGACGCCATAGCTATAAATTCGCCCGCGATATCCATATCCATTTTTTCCATCATTGAAAGATATTCCATATACTGTTCAAGGATAAGAGCAATCGGAATGTCGCAGATATCTATTTTATTCTTCGTAATAAGCGAAAGCAACAAATCAAGCGGGCCTTCAAATATTTCAAGTTTGTAGTTTGGTTTTGTCAGTATCATAATATAAGCTCCAGAATAGAGAAGATAATATTCATCATTCCGTTTGAGAGAAATGAAATAGCAATATTAAGCGGTCTGTCAAGCAAGCCTGTAAAAAGAGCAAGCATAAGAACCATTTGAATTATCTGCTCATATTTCATAAAGTTGAAATAGAGTTCGTCAGGCAGAAAGACTAAAGCAAGTCTTGAGCCGTCAAGCGGCGGAATGGGAATGAGATTAAACACCGCCAAAGAAAGATTCATTGCGTGGAACATATAGAAAAACGTAGTCAATACAGTATAGAAGTTTGACATAAACACACTGCTTGTAAAAACTTCAGGTATCTTAACTCTTATAACTATCGTAATTCCATAAAGTATAAGCCCAAAAAACGAAAGCAACACGTTTGACAAAGGACCCGCAATAGCCGTTACAGCCATACCTTTTTTAGGGTTGTCAAACCTTCTTGCATTCACGGGTACAGGTTTTGCCCAACCGAAGCCGAATAAAAACATAGAAAGTGTACCAAAAAGGTCAAGGTGCTTCAAAGGATTAAGCGTAAGTCTGCCGAAGGCCTTGGCTGTCGGGTCGCCCATTTTGTATGCGGCATATCCGTGCGCACATTCGTGAACGGACAGGGCAATCAGAACTATCGGTATTCTGAGCAGAGTGCCGATAAGGTCAAAATCACCCGATAAAAGATTACTTATCATAAATCGTTCCTTATAAGGTCGTCATAGCTTTCTCTTGCTACGGCGATATATTTTTTGTCTTTTGAAACCATAACCACAGGCGGTTTTGGAAGTCTGTTGTAGTGTGAAGACATTGAGTAATTGTATGCGCCCGTACACAAAACTGCGAGTACGTCATTTCTTTCGGGGCGTACTATTTTTGTATTTTCTGCAATCAAGTCGCCGCTTTCACAGCATCTGCCTGCGATTGTACAGGTGTAGTCTGCTTTTTTGTCAGCTTTGTTTGCGACAACACTTGTATAAAGTGACTGATAAAGTGCATATCTTGGGTTGTCGGGCATACCGCCGTCTATTGAAACGTAATTTTTAAAGCCTGTAATTTCCTTTACGCTTCCGACTGTATAAAGTGTAAGACCTGCAGCCGCAACGAGTGAACGTCCTGGTTCCATAAGGATTATGGGCAGTTTAACGCTGTGTTTTTCAGCGTAAGCCTTAATCTTTTCTGCAATTTTGTTTATGTTTTCTTTATAGTCAATGATGGGGTCATCTTCGATATAGCGAACGCCCATACCGCCGCCGAGATTGAGAATTTTCATTTCAGCGCCGGTTTCTTTTTTTATCTGGCATATAAAATCAATCATAATTTCAGCAGCATCCGTAAAGGGCTCACAGTCAAAAATCTGCGAACCAATATGACAGTGAACGCCGCATAATTCAAGGTTGCTCTGCTCTAGGGCAAACTTAACAATAGCCATAGCCTGATTTGTTTCAATTGCGCTGCCAAACTTTGAGTCAACGCTGCCCGTTACGATTGCTTTATGTGTATGCGGGTCAATTCCGGGGGTAATTCGGAGCAAGATTTTCTGCTTGATATTTCTTTCTTTTGCCTGTTCGTTTAATGCCAAAAGTTCTTCATTGTTGTCTACAACAAAATAACCTATTTTGCAGTCAAGTGCAAGTTTTATATCAGCGTCAGTTTTGTTGTTGCCGTGGAAAAATACGTTTTCCATAGGGAAACCTGCTTTGTATGCAGTATAAAGTTCTCCGCCTGATACAACGTCACAGCCAATGCCTTCTTCTTTTGCAATTTCATATATTTTCTTGCACGAAAAAGCCTTACTTGCATATAAGGGCATACTGCCAATGCCGAAGTTTTCTTCCAATGCTTCTTTATACATTCTGCAGTTAAATCTAATCATATCTTCGTCCATGATATAGCAGGGAGTACCGTATTCTTTTGCAAGTTCTACTGTGTCATGTCCGTTTATTGTAAGGTGTCCTTTTTCGTTTATACTTAAGTTTTGATGTAACATAATTTTCTCCAAAGTGAGAGTTTTTACTTCTCGCAGTCTTTAATGATTATTGACCATACGTCGTCTTTTCCTTCATTTTTGAGTGAAGAAAAGGGAATAATGGGTGTGTTTTCTGCAACAAGGGGATGATTTTTAATATAATCAAGCATCTTGTTTC
>JAZRPI010000256.1:0-3671 GCA_045649165.1 Eubacteriales bacterium
GACTAAGCGGGGAACGCCCGTTCCCCCTTAGCACCCCTTCGGTCTGCAGAAAATTATTATACAAACTTCACCATTTTTGCAAACCCCTTGAGTAAGTTCTTTGCCAAGCTTTCTCCGAAAGAAAGCGTAAAAAAAATTCCCCGATAATTCGGGGAATTTTTGTTTGTTTATTTAAGGATTAAACACCCTTCTTGTATCTTTCAATCTTTTCTACATCGCTGAAGTTGTGTGTTGCAACATAGCCAGGAATAGGCATAATCTTTTCGTGGATGCAGTCAATAATTGTATCGGGATAGGGGAAGAATGCTGTTTCAAGTTCATGAGCAGGAGTAATCCAGTTACGTGAACCGAGTGCAATTGCGGGAGCATCAAGATAATCGAATGCGAGTTCAGAAATGTTCGCAGCCATATCTTTCATGATTGAACCACGTTCAACAGCGTCACCAACGATAACAATCTTACCTGTCTTCTTAACAGATTCGATAACCTTTGTATAGTCGAAAGGAACGATAGAACGAGTATCAATTACTTCTGCAGAAATACCGTATTTTTCTTCAAGTGTCTTTGCAGCTTCAAGAGCACGGTAAAGAACAGCACCGATTGTAAGGATTGTAATGTCTTTACCTTCCTTCTTAACATCGGGGTCGCCCATTGTGATTTCGTATGTGCCTTCCGGTACACCGTCTTTCATGAACTCTTCGCCCTTGTCGTAAATTCTCTGTGATTCGAAGAATACAACAGGGTCTGTTCCTTCAAGCGCTGCAGTCATAAGACCCTTAGCGTCTGCAGGAGTTGAGGGGAATACAACCTTAAGGCCGGGAATATGAGCAGCGAGAGCTGTCCAGTCCTGTGAATGCTGTGCGCCGTATTTTGAACCAACAGAAACACGGAGAACGATAGGCATCTTGAGAATACCAGCAGACATTGACTGCCACTTAGCCATCTGGTTGAATATTTCGTCACCAGCGCATCCCATAAAGTCAGCGTACATAAGTTCAACGATTGCACGGCCACCGCACATTGCGTAACCAACTGCTGAACCAACGATTGCAGATTCAGAAATAGGAGCGTTGAAGAATCTGTGATAAGGAATAGCTTCAGTCATCTTCTTGTATACACCGAAAGCGCCGCCCCAGTCACGGTTGTCTTCGCCGTAAGCGATAAGTGTGGGGTCATCATAGAACTTATCAATGATAGGCTCAGCGAGACCGTCACGGATGTTGTACATCTTCATCTTAGAAACAGGCTTGCCGTTAGCATCCTTAGCTGTACGAATCTTGCCCTTGATTTCCTTAACTCTGGGGCATTCTTCCTTGGGAACGAGCATTTCTGCTTCTCTTGAAGGATCCATGCTCTTAACCTTTTCGTTAGAGAACATAATTGAAGAAATAGCTTCAGGATTCTTTGTAAGGTCCATTCTGGGAGAAATTTCGTCGTTAATAGCGAGCTTCATAACAGCTGTCATACGGTTGATGATGTCTTCATCAATAGCAGCAAATTCAGCTTCAGTAGCAACCTTACCCTTAATCATCTTAGCCTTGTAAGCTGCAATCGGGTCTGCTGCAATCCAAGCGTCGATTTCTTCCTGTGTTCTGTATGTAGATGAGTCAGAAGGTGAGTGACCTGATACACGGTATGTTACAACGTCGAGAAGTGCGGGGCCCTTACCTGCAAGGAGAAGCTCTTTCTTTCTTGAAACAGCGTCAATAACTGCAAACGGGTCATAACCGTTAACTCTTTCTGCGTGCATCATATCAGGGTTAAAGCCGGCACCAAGACGTGCAGCCATATCGTAACCCATTGTTTCGCCTCTTGTCTGGCCGCCCATACCGTAGTTATTGTTAAATACGTTGAAGAGAATGGGAAGTCCGCCGTCAGGATATTTGCCGTCCATACCCCAGAGCTTTGTAATCTGGTCCATAGAAGCAAAGTTGAATGATTCAAGAACAGGACCACGACCGAGCGCACCGTCACCTGAGTTTGCGATAACGATACCGGGTTTGTGGTTAGCTCTCTTATAAAGCGCTGCACCGAGTGCAATGGGACCTGAGCCACCAACGATAGCGTTGTTAGGCATAAGACCAAAAGGAATGAAGAATGCGTGCATAGAACCGCCGAGACCCTTGTTAAAGCCTGTTGTTCTTGCAAAGATTTCAGCCAAAGCACCGTAAAGAATGAAGTTCTTTGCGAGTTCTTTGATGTCTGATGTGGGCATATGCTTTTCAACAATTGAAAGAAGTGTTCCACCAAGGAATTCTTTCATAATGTCATAAACTTCTTTTTCATCAAGCTTGTGGATAGATGACAAGCTCTTTGCGATAATTTCGCCGTGGCTTCTGTGTGAACCGAATGAGAAGTCATTCATATCAAGCGCATAAGCTTCACCAACCGCAGATGCTTCCTGACCGATTGAAAGGTGAGCAGGACCGGGGTTGTTGTATACAATGCCGTTGTAAGCAGACTTTGTCTTAACTTCGTTAAGCATTGTTTCAAATTCACGGATAACGCGCATATCGTGATAGATACGCATCATATCGTCTTTTGTGTAAATTTTCTTTTCTTCTGCAAGTGTTTTCTTATACTGGCAGACAGGAATATCTTTGAAAGATATAAAACCAGGTTCAAAGACTTTATTAGGGTCTACATATTGACTCTTAGGCATAGTAGTATACTCCTTTTTAGATTTATATTTTTATAATTTTTTTAAACTTTTCTGTTTATCCAGATTACATCTGGAAAAGACCTTCTCTGATAACTTCGCATACAGTAGGATGCGGGAATACCATCTTGTGAACGTCTTCAACACGCATTTCGTTTTCTACCATCATAGCCGCGCCATAGATGATTTCAGAAGCGTAAGTACCAATCATATGTACGCCGAGAATTGTGCGGTGGTTCTTGTCAATAATAATCTTAACAATGCCGTCGCCGCCTTCGTTTTCAGCAATGTATCTGCCTGAGTAACGAAGTGTAAAGCTTTCTGTCTTTGCATCAAGGCCCTTAGCCTTAACTGTTTCAGATGTTTCGCCAACACTTGCAACTTCGGGGTTAGTATAGATAACTGCAGGAATTGCGTTATAGTTAACCTTGTCCTTCTTGCCGAGAATATTGTTGATACAAACTTCGCCTTCGCGATACGCTGTGTGAGCAAGCATTGACTTACCGTTAATGTCGCCCGCAGCCCATACGCCAGGAACGTTTGTCTTGCCGTCGTCGCCTGTAACAATCGCGCCTCTTTCTGTGAGTACGCCGATGTTTTCAAGACCGAGACCAGCTGTTGAAGGTCTTCTGCCGATAGATACGAGAACGCAGTCAGCCTTAACTGTCTTTGCTTCGCCACCGATTTCGTAGTTTACACAGTCAGTTCCAACTGATGTAACCTTTGCAGAAAGAAGGAACTCAACGCCTTTCTTCTTATAGTTTTTAAGAAGAAGAGCTGAAATTTCGCTGTCAGTAGGACCTGCGATGTGGTCAAGCATTTCGATAACCTTTACGTTTGAACCGATTGAGTTGAAATAGCTTGCCATTTCAAGACCGATAACACCACCACCGATTACAACGAGTTCTTTCGGAACTGTTGTCATATCGAGAATTTCGCGGTTTGTCTTTGCAAAGCCGCTTGCAACTGCTTCTCTGAGACCGGGAATGGGGGGAACAGCCGCTTCTGAACC